>JBAUUA010001297.1:0-1801 GCA_049582465.1 Bradyrhizobium sp.
GCGCAGACCTCGGCGCGGCTGAAGGAGGCGGCGAAACTCGGCTTCGGCCGCGCCGTGCTGCCCGAAGCGGCCCGCGGCGAGGTCGGCGGCGACGCCGGGCTCTCCCTCAATACGGTGGGCGGGTTGACCAGTCTGGTCGCGGAGATCGCCGCGCGCGGAACCCCGCGAGGCAACCGCGACGGCAACCGTGAAGCCGCGGTAGTGGAGAAAAATGCCACACCTGCGAGATTCCGGCGTCAGGAAGGCTAGCGGCAGGTGACGCACCCCGCCCTCGCCGCTATACCACCCGCGCGCGAGGGTCGGGATGGCGCGATTTCCGGCCTTGCGAGAGGGGCCATCTGCCCCTCACTTGAGGCACGGCACCGACATGCCGATTCGCGGTTTGGAACTCACGGGCGGACCTGACTAGCCGATGCCAATAACGATACTCGATCTCGTCCTGCTCGGCGTGATGCTGATTTCCGGCCTGCTCGCGATGGTGCGCGGCTTCATGCGCGAAATCCTGTCGATCGCGGCCTGGGGTGCGGCGGCCCTGGTCACCCTCTACGCCTTCGGCAAGCTGCTGCCGACCGCCAAGACCTATTTCAACAACGATACCGTCGCCAGCGTGGTGGTGGTGGCCGGTGTGTTCGTCGGTACCTTGATCGTGGTTTCCATCATCACGGTTCGGATTTCCGACATGATCCTGGATTCCCGGATCGGCGCCCTGGACCGGACCCTGGGCTTCCTGTTCGGCCTCGCGAGGGGCCTCCTGATCGTCGTCGTCGCCTTCCTGTTCTTCTCCTGGCTGGTCCCGGACAAGCAGCGTCCCGATTGGGTCACCGGGGCCAAGTCCCGGGTGGTCCTGCAGGGAACCGGGGATTGGTTAATGTCGCTCTTGCCTGACGACCCCGAGAACACCATCTTGAAGAAATTCAAGAAGAATAAACCAGACGAAGAGCAAACTGACACCGAGCCGGCCCCGCCGGCGTCCGGCGATGGTTACACCAAGCCTGCGCGCGACAGCCTCAAGAAGCTGATCGAGAAACCCGCGGCGAAGTGAAACCGGGCCAAAAGAGAGGCGCGATGGACCTTAAACCGAGCCCTTCCGAAGACGCCGCACAATACCAGCTGGACCTCGACAAGCCGGATTTGGGTCCGATCCATCTGACAGACGCTAACTTGCCGGATTCGGATCTGGACGGCGACACGCTTCGCGAGGAATGCGGCGTTTTCGGCATTTTCGGCCATCCCGAGGCCGCCGCCATCACCGCGCTCGGCCTGCACGCCCTGCAGCACCGCGGCCAGGAGGCCGCCGGCATCGTCTCCTTCGACGGCACCCGTTTTCACAGCGAGCGGCGGCTGGGTCTCGTCGGCGACACCTTCTCCCGCCGCGAGGTGATCGAACGCCTCCCCGGCCCGATCGCCGTCGGCCATGTCCGCTATTCCACCACCGGCGCGACCATCCTGCGGAACGTGCAGCCGCTGTTCGCCGAGCTCAACGCCGGCGGCTTTGCCGTCGGTCATAACGGCAATCTCACCAACGGATTGACGCTGCGGCGCGAACTCGTGCGCAACGGCGCCATGATGCAATCCACCACCGATACCGAGGTGATCCTGCATCTGGTCGCGCAGTCCAAGCGCAACCGCTTCATCGACCGCTTCATCGAGGCGCTGCGCGCCATCGAGGGCGCCTATTCGCTGGTGTCGATGACCAACAAGAAGCTGATCGGCGCCCGCGACCCGCTCGGCATCCGTCCCTTGGTGCTCGGCGAACTCGACGGCTGCCCGATTCTGGCGTCGGAAACCTGCGCGCTCGACA
>JBAUUA010001298.1:0-2067 GCA_049582465.1 Bradyrhizobium sp.
GCGATTGCCTGCCTCGGCGGATCGCTTCGGCAATCGCCTCGAAATACACTTCGGTCTTGCCCGATCCCGTGACGCCGTCGAGCAGCGCGACATGAAAGCTGCCGTTGGCCGCCAGCGCGCGCATGGCATCCACGGCGGTGCGCTGCTGGCGGGAAAAGTCCGGCGTCGCGAAGGACGGATCGGGCGCCGGCGGCGCCAGCGCGCGCGGCATGGGCTCCGTCGCCAGCGTTCCCTCGTCGACAAGGCCGTCGATCACGCCGGCGCTGACGCCGGCTTCCTTGGCGGCTTCGGATTTGCTGTGCAACAGGCCGTCTGATAGCACCTCGATCAGCCGCCGCCGCGCCGGGGTCAGGCGCTTCGGCGGCTCGCCGATCAGGCGCACGCCCATCCGCACCCGCTCGGGGCCGAGGTGTTCGCCCATCCGCAAGCACATCCGCAGCACCATGCCGCGCGCCGACAGCGTGTAGTTGGCGACCCAATCGACGAGCGCGCGCAGTTCCTCCTTCAGCGGCGGCACGTCGAGCTTTTCGCCGACATCCTTGAGACGATTGTGCAGGCGCGGATCGGGATTGGCGTTTTCCGCCCACACCACCGCGACCACCTCGCGCGGCCCGAGCGGCACGCAGACCACATCGCCCGGCTTCAACTCCATGCCGCGCGGCACCCGGTAGGAATAGTTCTGATCGAGCGCGACCGGCACCAGCACATCGACCACCCCGGTCGATGTTGCAGATGTCGTGCCGGCGCGCGTGGAGTGGTCCATTTCAGAAATCAGACTCTAATCCGGGAGGAAGGGCCAAGTTAGGGCCGCGAACGGGTCGGAACCAGTGCCCGGCCGCCGCTGCCTGCCAAGTTAGCGAACGGTAAACGAAACAGGTGCGATATAATAAGCAGAATCATCGCGCGCCCAAGACGGCCCGAAAGAAGACGCGCCCGAAAGACAGCCAAATGGCAAAGCCAGCTCCCGCGGTTCAACCGGTCGAACTCGACTGCGCCGACAGCAGTATCACGCTGGAGATGACGCATTGGCTTTCGCATCTGCGCAGCGAGCGGCGGCTGTCGCCGAAAACGCTGGAAGCCTATGCCCGCGACCTCCGTCAGTTTCTCGGCTTCCTCAGCCAGCATTGGGGCGCGCGCGTGACGCTGCCGCGCTTTGCCGCGCTGGAGGCGAGCGACGTCAGGGCCTTCCTGGCGATGCGGCGCGCCGACGACATCGGCGGGCGCTCCCTGATGCGGGCGCTGGCGGGCCTGCGCTCGTTCGGCCGCTTCCTGGAGCGGGAAGGCCGGGGCAAGGTCGGCGCGCTGTCGGCGATCCGCGCGCCTAAGGTGGGCAAGACCCTGCCGAAGCCGGTTCCGATGGCGGCGGCGAAGCGCTTTGCCGACGCCGACGAGCGTGCCGGCGAGGAGCGCGATCCCTGGATATGGGCGCGCGACGCCGCCGTGATGGCGCTGCTTTACGGCTCCGGCCTGCGCATCTCGGAAGCGCTCGGCCTGAAACGCCGCGAGGTACCCCTGCCGGGTGAAGGCGACGTGCTGATCGTGACCGGCAAGGGCAACAAGACCCGCATGGTGCCGGTGCTGCAGAATGTGCTGGCGCTGGTTCAGGACTACGTGGCGATGTGCCCATATCCATTGCCACCCGAAAGCCCGATCTTCGTCGGCGCCCGCGGCGGGCCGCTCAGTCCCCGGATCATCCAACTCACCATGGAGCGGCTGCGCGGCTCGCTCGGCCTGCCCGACAGCGCGACGCCGCACGCGCTGCGGCATTCCTTCGCGACACATCTGTTAAGCCGCGGCGGCGACCTGCGCGCGATCCAGGAACTGCTCGGGCATGCGTCGCTGTCGACCACGCAGATCTACACCGGCATCGACAGCGAGCGGCTGCTCGAAGTCTATCAATCGGCGCATCCCCGCGCCTGAAAATAGCCCCGCTTAGTCCCGACATGTCACGGTCCTGTGCGCTTGCCTCTTGCGCGGGCGGCGCTGTTCGGTCAATCGTGGGCCATCGAGGCGGGAGGGAATCATGAGCGCGCACGAAAGCATGGAGCAGGCGGAGCACACCAAGGA
>JBAUUA010001299.1:0-2556 GCA_049582465.1 Bradyrhizobium sp.
ACACCACCCCCGGCGGTTGCGCCGGTGCAGACCGCCGATCCCTTTGGCCAGGAAATCTCGCTGGAGCCGAAAACGGTGGTCGTCCTCAAGGGCAGCGCCAACTGGGATTCGGCGTTCGACACCCTGATCGATTCGTTCAAGTCGCTGTCGGCGCTGCTCGACAAGCAGGGCATCAAGGCGTCAGGCAATCCGATGATCGTCTACACCTCCACCGACGATACCGGGTTCACCTTCCTGGCTGAAATTCCGGTCGATCAGGAGCCGAAAAACCTGACCAAGGCCATGAGCATGGGCAAATCGCCGGAGGGAAAGGCCCTGAAATTCGTCCATCGGGGGTCCTACGACAACATGGACAACACCTACGAGGCCATCACCAATCACCTCGACGACAAGAAGCTCGAGGCCAAGGACACGTTCATCGAGGAATACATCACCGATCCCCTGAAGACCGCGGAAGACAAGCTGGTCATCAACGTCTACGTGCCGCTGAAATGAGGCTCATAAAACAACGCACTTTGCTTGCCGCCGCCACTGTCGCCGCGACCCTGATCTCCGCGCCGGCGCTGGCGCAGACCGTGCCGCCGCCGATGATCACCGTCGGCGGCGAGGCCACGATTTCCGTGGCGCCGGATCAGGCGGAGATCGAGGCCGGCGTCACCTCGGACGCCAAGACCGCGCGCGAGGCATCCGAGGCCAACAACGCCGCGATGGGCAAGCTGCTGCTCGCGCTCAAGGCCGCCAATATCGAGCAAAAGGATATCCAGACCTCGCGGGTGTCGCTGCAGCCGCAATACCCGGCGAACCGTTCAGGGCCGTCTCCCGCGGTCGGCTATCGCGCCAGCAACCGCGTCACCGTCCGGCTGCATGACGTCCTCAAGGTCGCGAGCACCATCGACACACTGGTGGGTGCCGGCGCGACCGATATGGGCGGCATCGGCTTCTCGGTGTCCAACGCGTCGAAACTGCTCGATGACGCCCGCGGGCAGGCCATCGCCGATGCCCGCCGCAAGGCCGAGATCTACGCCAAGGCCGCAGGCGTCACGCTCGGTGCGCCGCTCGACATCTCCGAGCAAGGCGCGCCCGGTCCGATGCCTTTCCGCAAAATGGCCGTGGGCATGGCGGTGTCCCCAACGCCGGTCGCGCAGGGCGAAGAGACGCTGCAGTTGAATGTGAGTGTTTCCTGGGCGATCAAGCAGGCGGGGCAGTAGACCCTGGACGTCGTCCCGGCCAAGCGAAGCGCGAGCCGGGACGTCGACTAGATCTCAAACACCTGCCCCGGCTTGAGCGCGACAAAGCGCTCGCGCGGAATCCCGGCGTCATCCAGCGCGGCATGCAGCGCGATGAGCGGCGCGTCGATCGCTTCATCGGTCAGCTGGAACGTGCCGTGATGATGGGCGAGGGCGGCTTGCGCGCCGCAATCGTCAAGCGCCTTGACGGCGTCCGACGGGTTCATGTGCTGGTCGTGCATGAACCAGCGCGGCTCATAGGCGCCGATCGGCAGGATGGCCAGCCGCAACGGACCGTGGGCTTGCCCGACATCACGAAAATGCTTGCCGCTGCCGTAACCGGAATCGCAGACGATGTAGATCTTGCCGGCCGGCGTCTCCAGCACGAAGCTCGTTCACAGCGCCCTGTTGCGGTCGAACATTCCGCGCGCCGTCCAGTGCCGGGTGGGCACCAGCGTCACCGCAATGCCGTTGCCGAGCTCGACGCGGTCATGCCAGTCGAACGCCTCGGCGCGGACCTTGTCGTCGGCGTTGCGCATGGCGATATCGTTGCCGAGCGGCGTGATCACGCGCGGCGAGAATCTGGCCGAGAGTTTCGACAGCGTCGCGATGTCGAGATGGTCGTAGTGACCGTGCGACACCAGCGCGACGTCGATCGAAGGCAAGGCCTCAAAGGGAATGCCGGGATCGTTATGGCGCCTCGGTCCGGCCCAGCGCACCGGCGAGGCGCGTTCCGACCAGAAGGGATCGACCAGGATGTTCAGGCCAGCGGTCTGGATCAGCCAGCTGACGTGGCCGACAAAGGACAGCCGCACCTTGCCGCCATCGACCCGCGCCGGCGGCGTATCGGCATGCGGGCTCGGCGCCCATTCGGGCCAGGCCTGCCGCTGCCGGTCCCCGCCGAACTGCCAGCGCAGCACCTCACGAAGCGACCTCGGCGGCGCGCCGTCGGGGTCGAAAAACTGCCTGCCGTCGAAATGATCGGAGAGAGGTGGGGAGTGGATTTTCTTGGAGGAGGTCATGGCCTGATAGGCAATAAATAGGTCTGCTTTTGCAAGGGGGTAGGCCCGCCGCCGGGCTTCACGAAAACGCCATGAGGCCCCGGCTTTCCTTGACTTTGGGGGCCAGCGGGGGTTTAAGGCCCGCAATCCATCGGAAAGACTCATCTTTTCGACCCGCCGCCCGGTCCCTGAGGCCGGAGGCCAACGCCCGACAGCGCGATGCGCCCTCGGGCGCAAAAGTGTTTTGGCATAGGTCTTCCCTGGAAGGCCATTATTGGGCTTGCGCTGATGTTCGACAATCTGTCGGAAAAGCTTGGTGGCATCCTCGA
>JBAUUA010001300.1:0-3850 GCA_049582465.1 Bradyrhizobium sp.
CGGCCGTACTGTCCAGGCAACAGTCAGGTCCGCAAACCTGATGGCACGGATGCAATCCACTTCCATGCGGACCGGGTCCGATGGAGACCAAAATGACAATGGCCCCCCTCCCCCTCACAATTCGAGCCGGCTTGTGGCGACCCGGCAGGAAAAAATCGGTCGGCGACCAAGCCGCTGGTATCTCACGCTCACGGTTAACCCCCGATTTTTTTCCAGACCGCCAAAGTTTATTGAGGCCCGAAAATGCCTGAGGCTCCCGCGAGCTGACCGCCCTTCCTTCAACCACCGAGGAAACCAACATAAAAACCGCATCGGCCACCGAACGCCAAACCGCCATCTCGAACGATCCGCCTCCGGGCAGGGAACGCGAGGTGCCGAAATATCGCGTGCCGAAAGACACTCACCCGGCGCAGAAGGCGCGCTTTCGTTTCGAGCCTCCCTTCGCGAGTTGCCTTGACAATGACGTGTGGCAGTACGGCGAAAGGCTGCACAAGGCTGGCGAGGTGATCGAGACAACCGAATGGCCGCACCCGTCATTTTTCCCACTGAATTACGGGGCCAAGAAGATCCTCGAGTTTTTCCGCAACGGCCAAAAGTCGCGGATGCAGCGATCGCCATGGGCGGCCGGCCAGGTTCGCCTCGACAATAGTCTGACCGGCAACATCGTCGTGCAGGCTGTCCGTCCGCAATTGCAGCCGATCGACTTGCGGCCGGCCTCTTAACGGGGGTCCGAGATGGCCGCTAATCTTGGCCGCATGATAAGCGACTACCGCGGGCTTGTAGAAACTTGACGGCAGCGTGCCGACGAGTTGGCGCTTTCTCGGCTGGAGCTCGATCGGCTGGCAGGCTTGCCGGCGGGTTATTCCGGCAAGCTCCTTGGTAGAGGTGGCAGCGAGCCAAGGCGAATGTGGCCGATTGGCCTGGAGGCGATGCTCGGCACGATTGGGCTCAAAATCCTGCTGATCGAGGATGAGGCCGCCACCCCCGCACGCTTGCGCTGCGCGAGCCTGTTAATCGCACTCAGCAGCGCTTCGGAAATGTGTGCCGTCTCTCGGCGAAGCTCTTGGAAAAGCCTTCGCAGCCCGCGTCGCCGCCACCGCTCAGGATCGTTCCTGCAAAACGACCAGCCAAGGTCAGCAAGTACGGCTGACACTCACACGGCCGATATCTTCACCAGCCATGCAGATGCATGGCTACGTCGATCAGGCCAATCATGATTAGAGTCAACGCGACCAGCGGCCACATGGATCCGCGATAGCCGCTGTAGGCTTGCCGCGGCACGCCAAAATTTCTGGACATCGAACTTCCCCCTGCAGCTTCAGTCTGCGTCTAGGCCGATCGAATATCCAGAAGCGTGCTCATCTAAAGTTGTGGAAATCCGAGCGTTTTTTTGCCTGCCGACTGGTTGCCGGGGAGAGCGGGGAGCGCGGACTATCGAAGGTGAACAAACAACTATTTCGTTGAGATGGCGAGCAACGAGAACCAGCCGGCAGCCGAGCCGGCTAAAGTCTCCACGGTCACATTGACAACACGACGATCATGGGGTCGGCTAGGAGTTCGAGTCGAACGCGTGGGGGCGCCGATGACTACGATTCATCTGGTCTTTTTGGCTTTGACGCCGAGTTTGATATTTCTTGCCCTGCTTCTTTGCCGGGAGGAATTTGACCGCGCGCCGAGTGCTTAGGCTTTGCGGATCTTCGCCGAAAGACGATTGCTGCTGCTGCAACCAGGATCGCGAGCAACGTATATCCGCGAATGTCTTCGCGAGAGAGCCCGCCATAGACGTGGATGCTGTGGCGCAGAGCGGCTGCGGTAATGACCGCCAAAAGCAAAATCGCGAGAAGAGTTCTCAGCCTCATGGAATGGGCATGCACTGCGGTACGCACCGAATGCAATGGGCCCGCAACTATGGCAACAAGCTTTCCCGATTTCGCGATCACCTTCCTCGGCAAGTGCGAGCGCGCAATTCGGGCATGCCGATAAGATTGAAGTGCCGCCAAATCTGAACTTCACGGACACAATGTCCAAAGCGATCCCGCAATAAGGACAATGGTCCTGTCCTGGTTCGCTGCCGGTCATTGCCAGGAATCCTCACCTCACGCGATTTAGATCAATTCCTGTAGTTTTCCTTCTAAAATTTGAACCCCTGATGAACGCGCGGTCCACATGGTCAATATGAGTTAGACACAGGCAACCAAGATAAATTCCGCATCTGCAATCGAAACAAAAAGACCGCCCGAAGGCGGTCTCTCTGTAGCCCGATGGGGCTGGCTCGTCAGGCCAAGGGCTGTGCGCTCCATCTCCGCCGATATGTCATGAAGCCGATGTCGGCGGGTTCAGGTCGGCGTTGCGGTTCACTTCATATTGGAGAGCAGCAGGTGAACACGCGAAAGGCGCCCGTCAGGGTTTGGCTCATCAGTTCCGCGGCTGCCGGTCACGGACTGATTAGCTTCCGCCTGATCGACGGGGCCAAAGTAGTGCCCCAAATAGACGCCGCCGATCGCGAGAACAATACCCAGCACGATGGCTAGCGCCGTTGGAATTGCAAATCTTAGACTGATCACTTTGTGGGTCATCGCGGATCTCGCTTTGACCTACCCCACGCTCAAGATGTCACCTTCTGTTGAGTCGAGGAATTAGTAGCTGAAGGGCTGTAATCCTTATTTGCCGTTCGCCTCTGGCTCTGCCTCATCGGTCCGCTCGGCAACCGTCTCGCCGTTCCTGTTCTGGCGAAATACAAGACTGATAGATCCGATCAGCACGAGGACGGCGCCGCCCACCATCATCCAATGCGGATATTGCATCGCTGAGAGCATAGGGTCATTTCCCTGCGCCTAATCGAATTCCCGCCTGTGCGCTGATACCGTGCAAATGGATTCTATGGAACAACTGCGGCCCGGTAAGCGTCGATTCTAAGCTTCCGGGAGGTTCGCGCCCCCGGGGGAAAACCTGCCTCCAGGTTGGCGGCTCCGGCGCCTCGCGCTGTCGCGCCGGGGCCGTTTTAGACGATCAAGCGAGCACCTCATATTCGAATGCGACGCCTTCCGGATCATTCTCCTGTAACCAGGTTTCCGCAGCGGCCTGGGTCGCGAACACCTTCAGGTGGTTCTTATCGCCAACAGGCTTGCTGGTGTCGACATAGATCAACACGGTCATTGGTCCCTCTTTCTCCAGCCCCAATGCGGATCCTAGCGATCGGGAGTGAACCACCCGCTCAACTTGCTGGTTCAATGGCCCTCAAGATCGCCGTCGTCCCTTTCTTGCCGCTCGCGCTCGTGAAGGCGCTCCACGATCGCCGTGCGCCTTGGTATTAGCGCGGCCTCATCACTAAGCCGCTGCGCGAGATCGGAGTGATACTGTTTGATGACGTCGAGCAGCGCTTGCTTGGCGAGCCCACGATGGTACTCGGCGAGTAACCTGTGCATCTCTGCGAGCTGTTCATCGGTCATTGGCGTCCCGCCTTGGCCGCAACGCTAGACTATACAACAGCTTATTGATCTCGGGCCACCTTTCGCCCCTCAATGATGGTCTTCCGGTCCGGATTGAACATGCGCTCGATGTTGCGGTTCAGCGCGCGCATGACGCGATACGTGCAAACGGCCCGAGTGAATTTCATCAAATGGCGTAATGGTAAATGGGGGCTACGCAGTAACCTTAAATCCAGGATTCTTGAGACAGTTCTCAAAGTTTGACGGACAATTATGCGCGTACCGGACCTGCCATCTCATAGACATCATTTTCCGGGGTGTGGCGTATCATGGTTTGGCTTCCGCATTCACGGATGTTCGATGAGCGAATTGCGCTTTCGCGCGCGAGTTTGGAAGCGGCGATCACCGAGGCAGTGAAGGCC
>JBAUUA010001301.1:0-1547 GCA_049582465.1 Bradyrhizobium sp.
GTAAAAATCGCCGCGACGCCTCCTATATGAAGAGGATGCGCCCGCAAGATATCCTCACGCCGCTCCCCGCCGGCCTCGCCTGCAAGCCCGGCGGCTTTCACATCGATCCGGTTCGCCCCGTGGAGCGCGCCGTGATCACCCACGGCCATTCCGACCATGCCCGGGCGGACCATGGTGCGGTGCTGGCGACGCAGGAAACGCTCGACATGATGCGGCTGCGCTACGGCGACAATTTTGCCTGCCGCACGCAGGCCATCGCCTATGGCGAGCAACTGAAGCTCGGCGATGTCACCATCAAGTTCCACCCGGCCGGCCATGTGCTGGGCTCGGCGCAGATCGCGGTCTCCTGCAACGATATCTGCATCGTTGCCTCCGGCGACTACAAGGATGCGCTCGACCCGACCTGCGCGGCGTTCGAAGTGGTGCCCTGCGACGTCTTCATCACCGAGGCCACGTTTGGATTGCCCGTGTTCCGCCATGGCAACGCGGCGGATGAAGTGAAAAAGCTGCTCGCTTCCGTTGCGCTGTTTCCGGAGCGGGCGCATCTGGTCGGCGCCTATTCGCTCGGCAAGGCGCAGCGGGTGATCGCGTTGTTGCGCGAGGCCGGTTACGACGCGCCGGTCTATCTGCACGGCGCGATGGAAAGGATCACGCATTACTACGAGAGCCGCGGCATCGCGCTCGGCGAACTGCGCACCGTGAAGGGCATGAAGAAAGCTGATCTCGCCGGCACCATCACGCTGGCGCCGCCGTCGGCCACGTCAGACATCTGGACGCGGCGCTTCCCCGATCCGGTCACGGCGTTCGCCTCGGGCTGGATGCGGGTGCGCGCCCGCGCCCGCCAGCGCGGCGTCGAGTTGCCGCTGGTGATTTCGGACCACGCCGATTGGGACGGGCTGACCGCGACGATCGAGGCCACCGGCGCCGGCGAGGTCTGGGTCACCCATGGCCAGGAAGACGCGCTGGTGCATTGGTGCAAGACGAAGGGCCTCGCGGCGCGGCCGCTCGATCTCGTCGGTTACGGCGACGAGGACGACGGCGATGCGGGGACGTCGGGCGAGGAAGCCGAGGCATGAACCGCTTCGCCGAACTGCTCGACCGCCTCGCCTACGAGCCCGGCCGCAACAACAAGCTCCGGCTGCTCACGTCCTATTTTCGCGAGGTCGAGGACCCCGATCGCGGCTACGCGCTGGCCGCGCTGACGGGGGCATTGTCGTTCAAACATGCAAAACCCGGCCTGATCCGCGACCTCATCGCCGCCCGCACCGATCCGGTGCTGTTCGCGCTGTCCTATGATTATGTCGGCGACCTCTCCGAGACGGTGGCGCTGATGTGGCCGAAGGGCGGGATCGATCACGAGGAGTCTTTGCCGGGCCACCCCTCTCCCCAACCCTCCCCCACAAGGGAGGAGGGAGACGAGCAGAGTTCGACGCGATCGTCTCGCAAGAAATCGAGTACGGCCACGGCGAGTGCGCCTTCCACTCCCCTCCCCCCGCGAAGCGGTGGGGAGGGGAGCGCAGTGTGCCCGGCCACAACAATCCGCCTCC
>JBAUUA010001302.1:0-2562 GCA_049582465.1 Bradyrhizobium sp.
TCTCGGGCAGTGGGTAACGGTGATCCAGGGCTCGGTCTTCGTGGTCTGTGTGCTGACCTTCCGCCGCGGCGTGATCGGGGAAATCGCGCATTATTTCCGCCGATCGCTCTGAAAAAGGCCGGTTTCCGCACCGTTTTCGGTCCCACAAAGCGGTGGATGACCGGGTTCCACCTTGCCGCCGGCTACCCGCTCTGCCGGAAAAATGCTCTATGACAGTTCTGTGACAGGCCGCTTTGGCCGGCCTTTTCCGTAAATTTGGGACATATCCATGCTGCGTTGGTTTCGCGCCTTTCTTCCCAGGGAGGAACGGTTTTTCGAGCTGTTCGCCCGGCACTCCCAGACCTGCGTGCAGGGCGCGCTGGCGTTGCAGGGCATGCTGCGCGGCGGCGAGGAAACCCCGGTGTACTGCCAGCGCGTCAACCAGTTCGAGAATGACGCCGACAACATCACCCGCGAGGTGCTGACCGCGGTGCGCCGGACCTTCATCACCCCGTTCGACCGCGGCGACATCAAGAACCTCATCACCGCGATGGACGACGCCATCGACCAGATGCAGCAGACCGCCAAGGCCGTCATCCTGTTCGAGGTCCGCACCTTCGAGCCGCCGATGCGCGAAATGGGAACGCTGCTGGTGGAATGCGCCAATCTGGTCGGCCGCGCGCTGCCGCTGTTGCAGTCGATCGGCGACAATGTCGCGATGCTGACCGCGATCACCGAGGAAGTGACCAAGCTGGAAGGGCGGGTGGACGATCTCCACGACATCGGCCTGAAGGAGCTGTTCCTCAAGCACCGCAACGCCAACACGATGGATTTCATCGTCGGCGCGGAGATCTACGACCACCTCGAGAAGGTCGCCGACCGGTTCGACGACGTTGCCAATGAGATCAACAGTATCGTGATCGAACAGGTATAGGGCAGGGCCATCAATTGGACGCCACGCTTGGTCTTCCTGTCCTGTTCGGATTGATCGCGGTCGCGCTGCTGTTCGACTTCCTCAACGGTTTGCACGACGCCGCCAACTCGATCGCGACCATCGTATCCACGCGCGTGCTGCGGCCACATTATGCGGTGTTATGGGCGGCGTTCTTCAATTTCGTCGCCTTCCTGGTGTTCGGGCTCAACGTCGCCCACACCATCGGCACCGGCATCGTCGAGCCGAGCGTGATCGACACCCCCGTGATTTTCGCGGCATTGGTCGGCGCCATCGTCTGGAACCTGATCACCTGGGGACTGGGCATCCCGTCCTCGAGTTCGCACGCTTTGATCGGGGGACTGGTCGGCGGCGGCATGGCCAAGGCGGGACTTTCGGCCGCGGTCTGGAGCGGACTGACCAAGACCCTGGTCGCGATCGTGCTGTCGCCGCTGGTCGGATTCCTGCTGGCGATGGTGCTGGTCGCAGTCGTGTCGTGGGCGTCGGTACGCTCCACGCCGTTTGCGGTCGACCGCGCCTTCCGCATCCTGCAATTCGCCTCGGCGTCGCTGTACTCGCTCGGCCACGGCGGCAACGACGCGCAGAAGACCATGGGCATCATAGCGGTGCTGCTTTATTCGCAGGGGCAGCTCGGCACCGAATTCTACGTTCCGTTCTGGGTGGTCCTGTCCTTCCAGGCCGCGATGGCGCTGGGCACCCTGATGGGCGGCTGGCGGATCGTCCGCACCATGGGCCTGCGGATCACCAAGCTGACGCCGATGCAGGGATTTTGCGCGGAGACCGGCGGCGCCGCCACCCTGTTCATGGCGACCTTTCTCGGCGTTCCCGTTTCCACCACCCACACCATCACCGGCGCCATCGTCGGCGTCGGCGCGGCGCGGCGGGTCTCGGCGGTGCGCTGGAACGTGGCAAGCTCGATCGTCTATGCCTGGGTGATCACCATCCCGGCCTCCGCCGGCGTCGCGGCGCTGGCCTATTGGACGGTAACGTTGCTGGGTTACCGCTGATTGGAGAATCGGCCGCGCAATCCCTATATGGCAATCGCTGTATGAATGCTGCCGATCCTGCTTGATCCAGCCCGTTTTCCCTGCCAAACGCTCGATTCATGTCCGACCTCGCCATAGCAACCGAATCGCCGTCCCGCACCCCGCTTGCCGCGGAGGTCGCGCGCCGGCGCACTTTCGCCATCATCTCCCACCCCGACGCCGGCAAGACCACGCTGACCGAAAAACTGCTGCTGTTCGGCGGCGCCATCAATCTGGCAGGGCAGGTCAAGGCCAAGGGCGAGCGGCGCAACACGCGTTCCGACTGGATGAAGATCGAGCGCGAGCGCGGCATTTCCGTCGTTACCTCGGTGATGACCTTCGAATTCGAAGGGCTGGTGTTCAACCTGCTGGACACGCCGGGCCACGAGGACTTTTCGGAAGACACCTACCGCACGCTGACGGCGGTCGACTCCGCCGTCATGGTGATCGACGCCGCCAAGGGCATCGAGGCGCGGACCCGAAAGCTGTTCGAAGTCTGCCGGCTCCGGGACATTCCGATCATCACCTTCATCAACAAGATGGACCGCGAGAGCCGCGACACCTTCGATCTGCTGGATGAGATCGAAAAGACGCTGGCGCTCGACA
>JBAUUA010001303.1:0-6420 GCA_049582465.1 Bradyrhizobium sp.
GGCTTGACCCGCGCATCCATCTCAAGAAAGGGCTTTTCGAAAGGGATGGATTGCCGGGTCAAGCCCGGCAATGACGGAAATTTGTAACCGGCGCGCTTACGCCACGCTTTCCAAAAACGCCTCTTCCGCCGCGCCGATCGCGTCGGGGCTTCCGACATGCATCCACACGCCATCGAGGCGCAGGCCGAACAGCCGCTCCTGCTCGTTGGCGCGGTCGAACATTTTGGTCAGCGAAAACTCGCCGGCCGGCGCGTCGGCAAACAGCGACGGCGACATGATCGCGGCACCGGCATAGACGAAGGGAACCACCTGATGTTCGCGCCGCTTGCGCAGCGCGCCATCGGGAAGCATGGAATAGTCGCCGCGGCCGCCATAGCCGATGCTGCTCGTGGTCGGCGCCATCAACAACAGGATGTCCATGCGCGAAGGCTCGAACGTCTCGGCGAGCCGCGCCAGATTGGGCCGTACGCCGTCGATCCACAGGGTGTCGGAATTGACATGGAAGAACGGGTCGGGGCCGAGCAGAGGCAGCGCCTTGACGACGCCGCCGCCGGTGCCGAGCACCTGGTCGCGCTCATCCGAGATGATCACGCGCGGCCGGGTGCGCGAGGCGGTGTGCGCGATGATCTGGTCGGGCAAATAGTGCACGTTGACGACGGCTTCGCTGACGCCGGCGTCGGCGAGCTTGTCCAGCACGTGATCGAGCAGCGGACGTCCCGCCACCGGCACCAGCGGCTTCGGCATCTTGTCCGTCAACGGGCGCATGCGCACGCCGAGGCCGGCGGCGAGCACCATGGCTTTGGTGGGTTTGACGGACATCTGCAGGCTTCTCGAACCGTTATTCTCTTTGAATCACAAAATCATATCACGGCGATTCGCCCCGCGCATCGCCGCTCGATGCCATAGCCGTCCCGGATGACGGTTATGCGACCGGCTCGCGGCCGGATCAGGCTTCCGCATCCTGCGCCGAGCGTTTGGCGGCCTTTTTCTTCTTTTCGCCCGTTTTCAGGAAATTGACGCCGATCTGGTCGCCATTGACCCATGACAGTTCGCAGCGGCGATAGGCGAGCCCCGTGGACGACAACAGCAGGAAGAATTCCTTGAGATGCAGCCCCTCGACCGAGCCCTCGACCGTGAGTTTGCCACCGGTTTCTGAAACGTCTTCCAGGGTGCACTCGCGCCGCCAGGTGCCGTCGATGCCCATCATATGCGCCGGGATGCCGCGTTCGAATGTGACGCGTTCGCCCTTGCGCCGTTCAGTCGTCGCCATCGATTTGCTCCAGCCCTCAAGGCAGCCGCGCGCCCCGCGCTTGGCGGCAGGGTCGGCCCGCAGATTAGAGCGGCGCCGGCTAATAACCGGTAAATTACGGTAGCGGGGGAGGCACGTTGGCGGCGTACCATTCCCGGGCGGGGGCGAGCGCGGGGTGGGCCAGCGAACGGCTCAGATAGGTCCAGATCCTGGGCTGATGCCGCAGATATTGCGGCTTGCCGTCGCGCCGGTTGAGCCGCGCAAAGATGCCGAGCAATTTGGTGTTCCGCTGTGCCGACATGATCGCATAGAGTTCGGCGAATTCGGCTGCCTCGAACGTACCGTCGGTCGCGCGCCGCGTTTTGATGTAGCGCGTCAGGAGCGCAAGCTCGAGCTGTTCGGGCACGTCGATCCGCGCGTCCTGCAGCAGCGAGGCCAGATCATAGGCGGTGGGGCCCAGTACGGTGTCCTGGAAGTCGATGATGCCCACCTTCGCGATACCGGCCCGTTCGGCGAGCCAGATCAGATTGGGGGAGTGGAAATCCCGCAGCACCCAGGTCCTGGCGGCAGCAGCGGGCTTGCTCAAGAGGTCGCGCCACATCGCGACAAACTCGGCGCGCACGTCGTCGGAAGCATCGATCCCGTGGTCCGGCAGATACCAGTCGAGCATCAATCCCATCTCGGTCAGCAGCGCGTCGGTGTCGAAGGTGGGAATGGTGTAGGTACGCTGCGGCGCCAGCAGCAGGGTTTCGGGCAGGGTTTCGCGGTGCAGCGCCGCCAGCATGTCGGTCGCGACCTCGTAACGCTCGGCGATCGGCGCGGGCGGATCACCCTCGACGAAGCTGTCGCTGCCGAAATCCTCGGTGATCAGGAATCCCGCGTCGAGGTCGGCGCGATGGATCGCGGGCGCCGAGAAGCCGCGCTCGCGCAAGGCAAGGGCGATCGCGACGAACGGCGTGACGTCCTCGGCCAGATGCACCGCTGCGCTGTATGATTTGCCGTCATGGACGGGCGGCCCGTCGGGGCGCTGCGGCGAGTTCATCAGGATGACGACGCCATCGTCGCGGACCAACCGCGCATAGGAACGTGTCGAGGCGTCGCCCGCCATGCGCAGGCGCCGGGCTTCGGCATAACCGGCGCCGTCGAGAAACTGCCGCAGCGCCTGCAGCCTTGCGACTTGCGCAGCGGCCTTGCCGTGACCGGTAATCTCGGCAGCGCGCGCGGTCGATCCGAGCGCCGGACGGTGACTCAGCGCGATGTCGATGCGGTCGGCTGGGAGCGCCGACGGCGCGCGCTCCGGCCATTCGATCAGCGCCACCGTGCCTTCCGGCAGCGGCGACAGCCCGATCTCTTCCAGCTCTGCGGGATCGTTGACGCGGTAGAGATCGGCATGCAGCAGCGGAAAGGGCGGCAGGTCGTAAGCCTGCACCAGCGTGAAGGTCGGGCTTGGAACCTCCAGCGCATCGTCGCCGGCGAGATAGCGGATCATGGCGCGCGCCGCCGCGGTCTTGCCGGCGCCGAGGTCGCCCGAGAGGGTGATGACGTCGCCGGGGCCGATCAGCAGAGCGAGATCGGCCATCAGATGCGCGGTCGCGGCCTCGTTCGACAGCGCCAGCGAGAATGTCGTGGGAGGGATCATTCCGCGGCGTTGCGATGCGCGGCCTGATCGATCGGAAAGTCGCAGGTCACGCTCGTGCCTTTGCCGACCACCGAATCGACGCGCACCTTGCCTCCGTGCAGTTCGACAAAGGAGCGCACCAGCGACAGGCCGAGGCCGGCGCCGCGGTGACGCGAGCCGTGCGAGTGGCTTTCGAACCAGTCGAACACCTTGTCCTTGACGTCGGGCGGAATGCCCGGACCGGAATCGGTCACGGTGAAGACGACGCTGTGCTCGGTGCGCCGGGCGCTGAGGACGACAGTCGCGTCCTGCGGCGAGAATCCGACGGCGTTGGCGAGCAGATTATACAGCACCTGCACCACGCGGCGTTCGTCGCCGACAAAGTTGCCGATATTGGGGTCGACATCGACCTTCAGCCGGATGCGGTCGGTGGCAAGCCGGTCCTGGATGCCTTCGGCGGCGGCCTCGATGGTCTTGCGGATGTCGATCGAGCCGAGATTGAGCGACATCGCGCCGGCGTCGATGGTGGCGAGGTCGAGGATGTTGTTGATGATCGCCAGCAGCGCGTTGGTCGAGGTCGTGATGTAGCCGAGATACTCGGCCTGCTTGGGCGTCAGCGGGCCAGTGACGGGATCGCTCAGGAAATGCGCGAAGCCGATGATGGTGGTCAAGGGCGAGCGCAGTTCGTAGGACACGTGGTGGACGAAATCGACCTTCATCTGATCGGCCGTCTCGAGCGCCTCGTTGCGCTCGCGCAGCGCGCGCTCGACGTTCTCGGTATCGGTGATGTCCTGGAACGTCAGCATGGTGGCGCCGTCGGGCAGCGGCATGGTCATGCAGTCGAGCACGCTGCCGTCCTTGCGCTCCAGCTTCAGCGGCACCTCGACCCGGTTTTCGATCCGCGTAATCGCCTCGCGCAGCGTCCGCCAGGTGGCGGCGTCGTCGAACAGCGGCCTGCACCAGGTCTCGACCGTCTCGATATGCGGCTGCTCGCGCATCGCGTCGGGCGACAGCTTCCACATTCTGGCGAAGGCCGGATTGAACAATTGCGCACGGCCATTGCTGCCGAACACCGCGACCGCTTCGGCGAGGTTGTCGAGCGTTTCGCGCTGCACCCGGATCAGGCCGTCGAAACGCCGGGCGAGGTCGAGGCTCTCGGTAACGTCGTCGAACAGATAGGTGACGCCGCCTTCCGGGTTCGGCGTGGTGACGACGCTGACCGCGCGGCCGTCGGGGAGATACCAGGTATCCTTGGTCGGTTCGACCGCGCGATAGGCCTCGTGCAGCTTGGCCTTCCAGGCCCGGAAATCGGACTGCTCGGGGACCTTGCGCGCGGCGCGCAGGCGGTCGAGCACGCTGGAATCGTCGGGATTGCCGTCGAGAAAGACGCGGTCGAGATCCCATAGCCGGCGATAGGAATCGTTGTAGAACGCCAGCCGCCGCTGGCCGTCGAACACGGCTACGCCAGAGGAGAGCTGATCGAGCGTGCGGCGATGCGCCTCCGCCATCCGAACCAGGGCCGCGCGCAAGCCGCTGGCTTCGCTGGCGTCGATGGCGATGCCGGCGCTGCCGGCGTTGAGAGTCACGGCATGGACGTCGTAGACGCGGCGCTCGCCGCCGACCACGATCGGCAGCCGTGCGGTGAAGGCGGAATTGCCGTTCAGCGCCCGGTTGACTTCGTCGCGCTGGTCGCTTTCGAGCAGTTCGAGGTTGCGATGGATCGCATCCGCGACACCGGTGGCCTCGGTTGCCTTTGCGTAGGCCGCGTTGGCGTAGCGAAGCTCGCCTTGCGCGCTCTTGGCCCAGATCGGCCATGGCACGGCGGCGGCGAAGTCGCGCAACAGCTCGGTTTCCTCGACAAGCGTCTTGTAGCGCAGGTTTGATTCCGCCAGTTCCCGGCGGACGCCGCCGAGTTCGCGAATCCGTACAATGGCTTGGCCGCCGATGGCGCGCCCCATGACTTCGATCGAGCGTCCGCTCGAGGTCGACAGGTTGAGCAGAAAACCTTCGCCGGCCTCGCGCAGCGCGTCGACCGCGTGGTCCATCTGCAGCGCCGGTTCCGGCGGCAGCCAGGTTCCGAAGGCGAGCAGGCGCTGCGGCTGCGAGTCCTGCGGCGTCAGCAATGAAACGTCGCCGGTGATTTCCGGGTGATTGTCACCCGCCGCCCATGAAATCAGGATCTGCGGTTCCGCGAACAACAGCGCCCGGAACCGGTCGGCCTGGACCTGCAATTCCCCGACATCTGCGCGCAGCCGCGCCTCGCTTCTGGCGGCGCGGACGCGGATGCGCGTCAGGAGGATCGCCGACACCACGGAGAAACCGAGCAGCGCCAGCGCCGTGGTCAGCACCGCGAATTCCTGGCGATTGAGATCGAGCGTGGCCGAGATCGCATCCAGCGGCGATGCATCGCCGGCATGAGCCGGCGCGATCGCCGCGAAGGCGGCGGTGGCAAATGAGATCAGGCCGTTACGTGCCAGTGATGTGCACGACAGCAAGGTCCGACGCATCGTACCGATCACGCCCGACATATTTGCCCCAAACCGCACGACTTTACGCCCGGCGACCACGCATGATCCGCCAAAGTGTGAGCGGTTTGGCGATAAGATCATGCGTCTTTCAAAAATTAGAGCGCGATCAGACGCAAAACCGGTGCCCACTTTTGCTGATCGCGCTCCGTGCGCGAATCGGAAGACAATATCCCCTTCGGGAGTCGGCGGGTAAGAGTCCAGACCGTGAACGCGAATTCCGGGCCAGAAAAATGCGGGATTAAACTTGATCGGAGCGATTTTTATGAAGTTAGATCCGCTGTTTACGCGAATTAGCGGCCGGTGGAACCGAAGCCACCGCTGCCGCGCTCGGTCGGCGGCAGTGAAACTACGGGAATCAGTTCCGCGCGGACCACGGATGCGATCACCATTTGCGCGATGCGCTCGCCGCGGCGAATCTCAAACGGCGCAGCGCCATGGTTGATCAGGAGCACGCCAATCTCGCCGCGATAGTCGGCATCGACGGTGCCGGGCGAATTCAGCACGGTGACGCCGTGCTTGGCGGCCAGCACCGAGCGCGGACGGACCTGCGCCTCATAGCCCGGCGGCAGCGCGATCGTCAGCCCGGTCGGCACCAGCGCGTATTTTCCAGGCGCCAGCACCAGCGGCGAGGTTTCGGGAACCGCGGCCAAAAGGTCGAGCCCCGCGGCGTGGGCGCTCTGATAGGCCGGCAGCGCCAGGCCTTGGGCGTGGGGCAGTTGCCTGATGTCGACGCTGACTGTGGCGCTCACGATTTCTTCTCCGCTGTCTTTTCAATTGTCTTGGCTATTCGCGCCACCAGTTCGGTCGCAACCTGCTCCTTGGTCATGACGGGCCAGGAGTCGACATGGATGTCCGCGCCCTCGCGGGTCAAGAGATGCACGGTATTGCGGTCGCCGCCCATCACGCCCGTCGCCGGCGAGACGTCATTGGCGACCATCCAGTCACAGCCCTTGCGCGCGAACTTTGCCTTGGCGTTGTCGATCAGATGTTCGGTCTCGGCGGCAAAGCCGATCACCAGCGGCGGC
>JBAUUA010001304.1:0-3649 GCA_049582465.1 Bradyrhizobium sp.
CGGCAGGAATCGTAAAAGCCTCATCGGAAGTCGCTCTTCTATCGGGAAGACGTTGGGGAACCACTGGACCTTGCCGGAGAAACAACCTTGATCATACGCCGCTTGATCGTGCCGCTCGCCGCGGCCATGGTGATAGCCCATGCCGGCCACGCCTTGGCGCAAAGCGCATTTCCGGCGCCGCTGCCCAATGGAGGCGCCATCAAGAACGATCCGGCGTTTCCGCCGCCGCCGGGCCAGACGATCCAGAGGAACGATCCGGCGTTTCCACCGGTCAATGGCGCAGCCCCTTCCAGTTCGTTTCCGGTCAACGGCGCAGCCCCGGTTGCCGGGACGCAGTTCGAACGGGCACCGGCAGGCCCGTCGCAGGCGGGTGCCGGCGACGAATGCATGAAGGGATTCATGCCGCTGCGCGAAGAGGCCGAGAAGCGGGGCAAGATGATCAAGGCCGCCAGCGACCGCCATGCGCCTCCTCAGGAGGCCTGCAAGCTGATCGGGAATTTCGGCCAGGCCGAACTCAAGATGATCAAATATGTCGAGGCCTATTCGGCCAAATGCGGAATTCCGCCGCAGGTCGCGGATCAGCTGAAGACCGGCCACAAGAATACCGAGAAGATGCAGAAACAGGTCTGCGACGTGGCGCAGCAGGCACAAACGAGAGGCCCGGCCGGCCCGAGCCTGAGCGAAGTGCTGGGCTCCTCGGCGGCGCTTCCGGAGGCCACGCCTTCGAAAAAGGGCGGCAGCGCTTTCGATACGCTGACCGGCAACGTCCTTACCCGATGATCGCGATCACATGAGCGACGCGGCGGCCCGCGTCGCGGACGCCACCGGCAACTGGGTCGATACCCATGCGCCGCAATGGTCGCGGCCCTATCTGCGTCTCTCCCGCCTCGACCGGCCGATCGGCTCGTGGCTGTTGCTGATGCCGTGCTGGTGGTCGGCGGCGCTCGCGGCCGGTGTCGCCCACAATATCGCTCGGCTGCCCCTCGTCATTGCGCTGTTCTTCCTCGGCGCCTTTGCCATGCGCGGTGCTGGCTGCACCTGGAACGACATCACCGATCGCGATCTCGACGCAAAGGTGGAGCGGACGCGGTCGCGCCCGATCCCTGCGGGGCAGGTCAGCGTGCCGCAGGCTCTCGTCTTCCTCGTCGTTCAGGCGCTGGTCGGACTGGCGGTGCTGCTGCAGTTCAACCGCTTCGCGATCATGACCGGCATCGCCTCGCTGGTCATCGTCGCGGTCTATCCGTTCATGAAGCGCATTACCTGGTGGCCGCAGATCGTGCTCGGGCTTGCGTTCTCCTGGGGTGCGCTGATGGGGTTTGCGGTGACGCTCGGCCGGATCGACGCGGCGGCGGTCGCACTCTATGCCGGCTCGATCGCCTGGGTGATCGGCTACGACACCATCTATGCGCATCAGGATGCCGAGGACGACGCGCTGATCGGAGTGAAGTCGACCGCGCTTCTGTTCGGCGCGCGCACGCAATCCGCGCTGATGGTGTTCTACGCGCTGGCGGTGGTGTTGATCGGAGCGGCGCTGGCGCTCGCCGGGACCGGATGGCCGGCGTGGGTGGGACTAGCCGCCTTTGCCGCGCATCTCGTCTGGCAGATCAGGCGCCTCGAGATCGGCGACCCCGCGCTGTGCCTGCGTCTCTTCAAATCCAACCGCGATGCGGGGCTGCTGTTGTTTGCAGGATTGCTCGCGGACGCGGCGATGCGGGCGGCCTAGTTTCGTTCGCGCGGCATCAGTCCCGCGCGATGATCTCGCGTTCGTCCCGATGGATGTTGGCCGGGTTGAGCAAAACGCCGCCGCGGCGGCGCATCAGGAATCTCGGCCGCCGCGCGCGAATGGCGTTGTGACGGCGGCGCCGAGCCGCCGGTTCGCGCGGTTTGGCTTCCGGCAATAGCGGGAGCGCGAAGATGTCGCTCCACATCTGCCAGGCGGTGGCGATCTCGTCCTTGTCGGAGCTTACGCAAAGCGGGATCGTCAGTGACGGGTCGCGATGAACCAGCACCAGCATCTGGGCCTCGTCGAGGCCGCGCAGCGCCACGCCGAGAAAGTCGGATACGCGAACGTTGACCGCCATCTGCATGCCGTGCAGGGCACGGCGCAGCACGACGCGTTCGCGATGAAGTTCGATGTGCCGAACGCCGCCGTCGGCACGGCTATCGTGCGCGTCGAAGCGAACAGGCAGAGAAAGAGGGTCGAGCCGCAAGGCGCGGCTCGACCCGGCGGGATTGATCCCGCTTGTTGATGTTTGACGCCTCACGGCTCTCATCTCCCCGCCGGGATTATGTTCCCGGTCGATGTGCGAGAGCATGCCAGATGCGTTTTGCGAATTCGCTTAAAAAGGCTGGTTAATCGGGCGTCACCTGGCGTGCAATCATCGGCATGATTGACAAGAGCTTGGCTGACATGATTGACGAGTCGTTGCGCGGAAAGCGAAAATCCTTGGCTTTTGGCGCAGGAAAATGCTTGAAATCCCCGGGAATCGGGCACATCTGAACTGTTCCCCGATTGGCCGCGGCTCCCGCGCCTTTCCTCCCTCAATACCCGGGATTTTGTTCGTGAACTCTTCACCATCAGCCGCTTCGCCGATTTCATCCAATGCTGCGAATTCCGGCCTGTTTGATCAATCGGCGCTGAGTTCACTGGCCGAGCGGCTGGTCGAGGCGGCGAGGCGCGCGGGCGCGGACGCCGCCGATGCGGTGGCGGTGCGCGGCATTTCGCAAGGGGTCGAGGTGCGCGACGGACGCGTCGAGGAATCCGAGCGCTCGGAAGGCGACGATATCGGGCTGCGCGTGCTGGTGGGCCAGCGCCAGGCGGTGGTCTCGACCAACGACGTCAGCGGCGACGGTATCGCGAAACTGGCGGAGCGCGCGGTGGCGATGGCGCGTGTCGCGCCCGACGACAAATATGTCGGTCTCGCCGATCCGGCGTTGCTGGCACGCGATTTTCCCGATCTCGATCTGCTCGATCCCAAGACCCCGTCGACTTCGGAACTCGAACGCCGCGCCTACGAGGCCGAAGCGGCCGCGCTAGCGGTCAAGGGGGTCGCCAAATCCGGCGGTGCATCGGCTTCGTCCGGAATTGGCGGCATGGTGCTGGTGACCTCCACCGGCTTCCACGGCTCTTATCTGCGCTCCAGCCAGGGTATCTCGGTAACCGCGATATCGGGCGAAGGCACCGGCATGGAGCGGGACTACGATTACACCACCGCGCCGCATGCTTCCGATCTGGCCTCGCCCGAAAGCGTCGGCCGCAAGGCGGGCGAGCGCACGGTGGCGCGCGCCAATCCGCGCAAGGTCGAAACCTGCAAGGTGCCTGTGGTGTTCGACCCCCGGGTTTCCGGCTCGCTGGTCGGCCATCTCGTCGGCGCGGTGAACGGCGCCTCGATCGCGCGCAAGACCAGTTTCCTCAAGGACCGTCTCGGCCAGCAGCTGTTCGCGAAAAACATCCGCATCATCGACGATCCCTTGCGCGTGCGCGGCTTGCGCTCGCAGACCTTCGACGCCGAGGGCGTCAAGGTGAAAAAGCTCGCCATCGTCGATCAGGGCGTGCTGACGACGTGGCTGCTCGACTGCGCCACCGCGCGCGAACTCGGACTGGTCACCACCGGCCACGCCCACCGCGGCGTATCGTCCTCGCCCTCGC
>JBAUUA010001305.1:0-1609 GCA_049582465.1 Bradyrhizobium sp.
GGCCTGTGTTCGGCGCCCGGGATCATCTTCAGGATCGCTTCCGACCAACGACGATCGGTGGGCCGGCTTTGCTGCGCGTCGATGATCGAGGACGCAACAACCCAGTTTCCCGGACGCAAATGCGGAGCAAGCCCGCCCGCCACGCCGAAACTGATGATGCTGCGGCATCCTCGCTTGACGGCTTGGTCGAGCGATGCGGCAAGCTCGCTTTGCGTATTGCGGCAGATAACGACCACACCTGGCCCCGACGCTATGCGGGCTTCGAAAGCCATACCGACGAGGGCGATGACGAAACGGTCCGCCGGGGCGCCCGGCTCGCCCATACAAGCCGGCTGGCCACGGTCGGTGATGCTGGGTTGAAGAACGGGGCAAGGCATCGTGCGAGTCTCCGGCAATTGGGAGACCCGTGAAGCGTCCAATCCGTTTCGCGCCATTGCTGCCCCCAAGCTCCGGCTTTACAAAGCAAATTTCATGCCGCGGTAGAAACGCACCTTAAAACCGACCTCCGCCGACTGCACGACAGAACGGACCGGTAGGATACCGTTCGCTACCCTGCGGTTGAATTGAGCTTCCCCTTCGGCCGGAACTCGCATAGACGACCGACCGTAACAGATTGGCCGCGGTAATTCGCATGGGCAATAAAGAAAAGATTCTAGTCACCGGAGCAAGCGGATTCGTCGGCTCCGCTGTCGCACGCAAACTCGTCGAGGCCGGCTTTTCGGTGCGGGCGCTGGTTCGCGGCAAAAGCCCACGCAGGCACCTAGTCGGACTCGATTTGGAGTATTTCGAAGGCGATCTGCGCGACCGGAAGTCGGTCGAGCGTGCGCTGGCCGGCATGCGCTACACGTTTCATGTGGCAGCCGATTACCGTCTATGGGCGCGCGACCCCAGCGAGATTTTTGCCTCTAACGTCGAAGGGACCCGCAACCTCATGGAGGAGGCGATGCGGGCGGGCATCGAGCGCGTCGTCTACACCAGCAGCGTGGCGACCATCGCCTTGCGATCCGATGGTATCGCCGCCGACGAGACTACGCCGTTGCGCGAGGACCAGGGCATCGGCGCCTACAAGCGCAGCAAAATCGCGGCCGAACGCCTGGTCGAGGCCATGGTGGCGGAACGCGGTCTCGCCGCTGTCATCGTCAATCCCTCGACGCCGATTGGCCCGCGCGACGTGCGGCCCACGCCGACGGGCAGGATCATCATCGAAGCCGCCAAAGGCCGCATTCCGGCATTCATCGACACCGGACTCAACCTCGTGCATGTGGACGACGTCGCCAGCGGGCATCTCGCTGCGTTACGCTCCGGGAAAATCGGTGAGCGCTACATTCTCGGCGGGCAGAATGTCCTGTTCTCACAGCTGTTGCGTGATGTCGCTGGCGTGGTCGGTCGTCGCCCGGCGCGCGTGCGGGTTCCGTGGGGCGCTCTCTTCCCGGTTGCGCTCTTCGCCGAAGGCGTCGCCAGGATTACAGGACGCGAACCTTTCGCGACCCTTGCCGGTGTTTATATGGCAAGACACCGCATGTTCTTTGCATCGACAAAAGCCGAAAGGGAGCTTTCTTATCAGTCGCGGCCATACATTGAGGGGATCAAGGACGCCGTGCGCTGGTTT
>JBAUUA010001306.1:0-1606 GCA_049582465.1 Bradyrhizobium sp.
GTGCGCGTCGCTTTCGCGGACCAGCGGCGTAAGGGTCGGATTGCCGGCATAGCCCCCATCCCAATAGGGCTCGCCGTCGATCTCGATCGCCTGAAACATCGTCGGCAGACAGGCCGAGGCAAGCAGGACGTCGGCCGTTATCTCCGCGTTGCGGAAGATGCGGCCGCGGCCGGTACGCACATTGGTCGCGGTGATAAACAACCTGATGGGTGCATTGGCGAGGCGCTCGAAATTGATGTTATCGGCGAGGATGGCACGCAGCGGGTTGAGGGCGAGCGGATTGAGATCGTAGGGCGAAAGCAGGCGCCCCATCAGGTCCATCACGACATAGGCAGGCGAGGTGTCGATTGTCCAGCGGCCCATCAGCCGGTCTAACAGCGAGGGCTGCAGCGGACTGAATGCCGCGGCCTGCGACACCCGCCGCCAGTAGGCATCGAGCGCCGCCCGCGCGCCTGCTGCTCCGCCTTGCGTCCAGCCGTCCGCCACCAGGGCCGCATTCATCGCACCCGCCGACGTGCCGGAGATCGCCTCGATCCGCAGCCACGGCTCCTCCATCAGCCGATCGAGCACGCCCCAGGTGAACGCGCCGTGGGAGCCGCCGCCCTGCAATGCGAGGTCCACCAGAACCTGCTCTCGCGCTGTTACCTCCATCGCCGCCCTCTTCGGTTGGAGATGAAACGACACCTAATTCAGGATGAGACCATGGTGCTTCGTCGAGCCTTCGCGCGACCGACGCATTGGCGCAGCGCTAAGGATGATCGTGGCAGAGCGATGACAGCGATGCGAATCCACCGGTGCCTCCCTGGTCCGTCAAGAGACCGTTGGCGACAGGCCGCCAACGACACGTCAGTGGCCGCGGCGCAGGCCGAAGCCGAGCCCGATCCAGCCCGCGCCGGCCACGATGAGATCGATGCCGAGGAACAGGCCGAGGATATAGAGGCTCGAGACCGGCCAGTGTGCCAAAATCAGCAGGCCAAGCAGCAGCGTGATCACGCCGGACAGCAGTATCCAGATCCAGGGTGTTTCCTGCTTCATGCTGAAGGCCAGAATGATCCGCATGACGCCCGAGGCCAGCAGCGATGCGCCGAGAATGAGCGTGAGCAGTGCGGCAGCAAGCAGAGGATTCGAGAACGTGACGAATCCCGCGATGATATAGAGCACGCCGAGCAGGACCCACAGCAGGAACTTTCCCCAGCTCTTGATCTGGAAGGCGCTGAAGACTTCGGCGACGCCGGCAACGATCATCATCACGCCGACGACGAGGACGCTCGCAACCGTGGCCATCACCACGCTGCCAAGCGCGACAAACCCGGCGAGCACATAGACGACGCCGAGTGCGACGATCCAGCCCGACTTCGCGCGCAGCGGCGCCATGGCAGAACCGGCCTGAGAATTTCCGAACGTGTCTGAAGCGTTGGTCATGACGGTCCTCCTGTGCGGAAACCTATCTGACGCTCGTCTGCAAGCGACGAGAGGTGCAAACATATCGAACAAGTGATACCGGTTGCAATCGCTATTTCTTGCCATTTTTGATTTTTCGGTCTTCGATGACGGTCGCGCTTGCTGACAATTTTAGTGAACGACCCGAACCGAAGCAGTGTTTCGT
>JBAUUA010001307.1:0-7219 GCA_049582465.1 Bradyrhizobium sp.
GTCTCCAAGGACCCCTATGTCAAGTTCAGCTTCAAGGGCGCCAAGAAGGGCGACGACCTGAAGATCAGCTGGGTCGACAACAAGGGCGCCAGCGACACCACCACGGCGAAGATTGGATAACAGCGGGTCTTTTTTTGACGCGTTTTCTTCACGCGAACCGGTGCCCACTTCGCTTGAAAACGCCATGAGTGGAGAAGTGAACGTGCGATCCGCGATCCATTTTGCCTCGGCCGCTCTCGCGCTGGCAGCGCTTTCGTTCGGCGCCATGCAGTTCGCGGTCGCCGCCGACACGCCCGACCCGGCCGCGGACGCAAAGGCGTTCCAGAAATATTTCACCGACAAGTTTCCCAAGGTGAAGCTGGACGACTTCGTCAACGGTCCGTACTCGATGAACGAGGACATGCACCGGCAATGGGAAGAGAAGGAACAGTTTCCGCCCTATGACTTCTCGCTCGATCTCGGCAAGGAGATGTTCGGAAAGCCGTTCAAGAACGGCAAGAGCTATGCGGATTGCTTTCCGAACCAGGGCATCGGCATCCGGCAGAACTATCCCTATTTCGACGAAAAGGAAGGCAAGGTCGTCACGCTGGAGTTGGCGTTGAACCGCTGCCGCGAAGCCAATGGCGAGGCGCCGTTCTCCTATGTGAAGGACGACATGGCGGCGCTCACCGCCTATATGGCGTTCACCTCGCGCGGCAAGCCGTTCGACATCAAGATCCCCGGCGATCCGCGGGCACTGGAAGCCTATGAGAACGGGAAGCGCTATTTCTACACGCGACGCGGCCAGCTCAATTTCTCCTGCGCGAGCTGCCATGTGCAGAATCCGGGTGAGCGGATCCGCGCCGAAGTGCTGGCGCCCGCACTCGGGATCCTCAATGCGATGCCGATCTACCGCTCCGAATGGGGCGGCATGGGCACGATCAGCCGGCGCTTCACCACCTGCAACAGCCAGATCCGCGGCGTGCCGCTCGAGCCGCAATCCGACGAATACCGCGATCTCGAATATTACCTGTCCTATGTCAGCAACGGATTGCCGATCTCCGGCCCGGGAGCGCGGCCATGAGGGGTAACATGCGCAAATCCACGCTCGCGCTGGCCGCGGGCCTTCTGATCGCAGGCGCGGCATCCGCGCTTGCCGCAGGCTCCGAAGCCGATTTCAAGGCGGCCTACGCCGCGGCGGAAGCCGCCAACAAGGAGGCGGCCTCCTTGCGCAATCAATGGACCACGACGGCGGCGGCGCTGGCGGCTGCGAAAAAGGCCGCCGAAGCCGGCGACTTCGACAAGGCCATTGCGTCGTCGAACGAAGCCGAAGCGCTGTCCAAGGCGTCGATCTACCAGGCGCAAAGCGAAAAAGACGCCTGGAAAGCGCTCGAAATACACTAGCGCCCATCTTGAGGCGGAGAGATATCGCATGACCATCCGCCGCCGGGATTTTCTCACGCTTGCGGGCGCCGCCGCGCTCTCGCCGATGCTGCCGCGCCGCGCGCGCAGCGCCGACAATCCCGGCGTTTACGACGTCGAACGGTTCGGCAATGCCCGCATTCTGCACATGACCGACACGCATGCGCAGCTGTTGCCGGTGTATTTCCGCGAGCCGAGCGTCAATCTCGGGATCGGCGCGATGGCCGGCAAGCCGCCGCATCTGGTCGGCCAGGCCTTTCTCGATCGCTTCGGCATCAAGCCGGATTCGGCCGACGCCTATGCCTTCACCTTTCTCGATTTCGAGAAATCCGCCGCCCGTTTCGGCAAGCTCGGCGGCTTCGCGCACCTGAAAACGCTGATCGACCGCCTGCGCAGCGATGCCGGCCCCGGAAACTCGCTGCTGCTCGACGGCGGCGATCTGTGGCAGGGCACGGGACTCGCCAACACCATGCAGGGTGCCGACATGGTGGAAGCCGCCAATTTGCTCGGCATCGAGGCGATGACCGGGCACTGGGAATTCACCTATGGCGAAGCGGTGCTGCGCGCCAATCTCGACCGCTTCAAGGGCGAATTCCTGGCCCAGAACGTCTTCCTCACCGAGGAAGCCGCCTTCAACGACGCCAAGGCCTTCGATTCCGCCTCGGGCCGGGTGTTCAAGCCGGCCAGCATCAAGGAAATCGGCGGCTACCGCGTCGCGGTGATCGGGCAGGCGTTTCCCTATGTGCCGATCGCGCACCCGAAGCGATTCACGCCGGACTGGACTTTTGGCATTCGCGACGAGGAATTGCAGAAGCTGGTCAATTCGCTCAGGAGCAACGACAAGGTCGATGCAGTGGTGCTGCTGTCGCATAACGGCATGGATGTCGATCTCAAGCTTGCGAGCAAGGTCAGCGGCATCGATGTCATCCTCGGCGGCCATACCCACGACGCCGTGCCGCAGCCGATCCCCGTGACCAATACCGGCGGGACCACGCTCGTCACCAATGCCGGTTCGAGCGGAAAATTCCTGGGCGTGCTCGATCTCGCACTGACAAAAGGCAGGGTCAGCGATGTCCGTTACCGGCTGCTGCCGGTGTTCTCGGAATTGCTGAAGCCGGATCCGGCGATGGCGGCGCTGATCGACAAGATGCGCAGTCCCCATGCGGCGGCCTATGCCGAGAAGATCATCACCGCCGATCGCCTGCTCTATCGCCGCGGCAATTTCGGCGGCACCGTGGACCAGCTGATCTGCGACGCGCTGCGCGCCGAATTCGACGCCGAGCTCGCATTGTCGCCGGGCTTCCGCTGGGGCAACAGCATCCTGCCGGGCCAGCCGGTGACGATGGAGGACGTGCTGTCGGAAACCGCCGTCACCTATCCGGAAACCTACGTCCAGAGCATGACCGGCGGCCAGATCAAGGACATCCTCGAGGATGTCTGCGACAATCTTTTCAATGCCGACCCCTACCACCAGCAGGGCGGCGACATGGTCCGGATCGGCGGCTTTACCTATAGCTGCACGCCCACCGAGAGCGTCGGGCGGCGGATTTCCGACATCAAGCTCCACAACGGCCGACCGCTGGAGGCCGGCAAGAGCTACAAGGTCGCCGGCTGGGCTTCGGTCAACGAGCAACAGGGCAAGCCGGTGTGGGACGTCTTCGCCAGGCATCTCGGCTCCGGGAAGATGGCGGATGCGCGCGGCACCGGCGTCACCTTGAAGGGTGTCGACGGCAATCCCGGAATCGCGGGACAGGGATGACAAATTTCGCAGGAGATCGACGCTTCATCCTGCGCGCGCTCGGCGGCGCCGTGATGGCTGCGGCGATGACCGCAGCGATGTCCCCGGTGCGCGCCCAGCCCGCGCCGCTCCCGGACAAGCCCTTCGCCGAGCACCGCATCGCGCTTCAGCTCTCGGACAGCGATCCGAAAAAACAAAGCCTCGTGATCAGCGTCGCCTATAATTTGCTCAAAGCATACGACCCCGACAAGGTCGCGATCGAGGTGGTGACATTCGGTCCGGGCATCGACTTGCTTCGCACCGAAAATGCCAACCGCAAATTCGTCGAGAGCCTGGTCGCCCAGGGCGTGCGCTTCGACGTTTGCCTCAATACCGTCGACACCATCGAGCGCGAGACCGGCAAGCGGCCGGACATCATCCCGGTCGCGACCCCGGTTCAGGTCGGTGTCGGGCAGATCCTGGCATTGACGGAAAACGGCTATACACTGGTTCGGCCATGAGCGTCATTGCGAGCGAAGCGAAGCAATCCAGAGCCCGGACACCGGAGCCCGATATTGGATTGCTTCGTCGCTTTGCTCCTCGCAATGACGGATGGAAATAGAGGAGTCTTGATATGCGCGGTTTTCTTCGTTGTTGTGCGGCCCTCGCCCTGATGTCGATGGCCTTTGCCTCACCCGGTTTCGCCGCCGACGGCAAGCCGCATCGCATCGCCATCCAGGTCGACCAGAACGATCCGCAGGTGATGAATCTCGCGCTGAACAACGTCACCAACATCATCGAATATTACCGCGGCAAAAACGAAGACGTGGACATCGACGTCGTCACCTACGGCCCCGGCCTGCACATGCTGCGGGCCGACACCTCGCCGGTGCAGGACCGCATCAAGCGGCTCAAGGACATGGTGTTCCCCGGCAGGATCCAGTTCTCGGCCTGCAACAACACCAAGCAGGGCATGGAGAAGGCCGAGGGCCACGCGATCTCGGTCGTGCCCGACGCCACCATCGTGCCCTCGGGCGTCGTGCATCTGATGGAATTGCAGGAGCAGGGCTGGAGCTATGTCCGGCCGTAGCGATCGAAGGCCCGAAACCGGAAGGGGATCAGCGATGCGATATCCGGCCCTGATCGTTGCCGCCACGCTGGCGCTCGCCGTGCCGCCGGCGTCGGCGGGCGACGACGCCGTCGTCGTCTACAAGTCGCTGTCTCCGGAAGTGGCGCTCGAGGCGGCGCAGGCCGCGATGAAGAAATGCCGCGACAACGGGTTTCAGATCGCGGTGGCGGTGGTGGACCGCTTCGGCCAGCCGCAGGTGATGCTCAGGGATCGCTTTGCGGGCCTGCCTGCGCCGGATACCGCCGTCAGCAAAGCCTACACGGCGCTGAGCTTTCGCGCCGCCACCAGCGATCTCGCGAAGTCGATCCGCGCGGGTCAACTGGACGCGGACCTCGCCCGGCTGCCTCATGTCGCGATGCTGGCTGGCGGACTGACGATCGAAACCGGCGGCACCCTGCTCGGCGGTATCGGCGTCTCCGGCGCGCCCGGCGGCAACAAGGACGAGGAGTGCGCCAAGGCAGGGCTTGACGCCATCCGGGACAAGATCGATTTCTAGCAGACGCGCGGCGCTGCACGCGACAACACGGTAGCCATCGACATGATCTTTCGCCAGCTGTTCGACAGCGTTTCAGGGACCTACAGCTATCTCCTGGCCAGCCGCGCCGGCGGCGAGGCGCTCATCCTCGATCCCGTGCTGGAGAAGGTCGACCGCTACTGCCAGCTCTTGCGCGAACTCGATCTCAAGCTGGTCAAGGCGGTGGACACCCACCTGCATGCCGACCATGTCACGGGCCTCGGCGAGCTGCGCGACCGCACCCATTGCGTCACCATCATGGGCGAGCAGAGCAAGGCCGACGTGGTGGCGATGCGGGTCTCCGACGGCGACAAGGTGATGATCGAGGGCCTCGGCCTGGACGTGATGTACACGCCCGGCCATACCGACGATTCCTACAGCTTCCTGATGGGCGACCGGGTCTTCACCGGCGATACCTTGCTGATCCGCGGCACCGGCCGCACCGATTTCCAGAACGGCAGCGCGCGGGCGCAATATGATTCGATCTTCAACCGGCTGTTGAAGCTGCCGGAGGAGACCATGGTATTCCCCGCCCATGACTACAAGGGCGACACCGTTTCCACCATCGGCGAGGAAAAGCGCTTCAATCCGCGGCTGCAGGTGAAGTCGGTCGACGAATATATCGAGCTGATGGCCAACCTGAAATTGCCCAATCCGAAGATGATGGATGTGGCGGTGCCGGCCAACATGCATGTCGGCCTGCATCAGGACGATCTCGCCAGGCAGGGGCTCTCGTTCACCGCGCGCGAGGCGATCGACAGCCTCGGCCGGCCCGATATTCTCCTCGTCGATCTCCGGGAGAACAGCGAGCGCGCCAAGCACGGCACGCTGCCGGGCGCGCTGCACGCGCCCTACCCCGCCATCGGCGAAAGCCTCCAGCCGGGCGGCATGCTGCGCGAGGTGGCCGCGGCCACCGGTCGCCGCATCGTGTTCTTCTGCGCCTTCGGCGAGCGCTCCGCCATGGCGGTCGCCGCCGCCAAGGAAGCCGGCCTCGCCAACACCGCCCATATCGCCGGCGGCATCGACGCCTGGAAGAAGGCCGGCGGCCCGGTGCTGACGGGGTGAGATGCCTCCCACGAAGTCGTCGTCCCTGCGGGGGCAGGGACCTATACTCCGTGACTTCAGTTGTGGCGAAGAAAGAAATTACCAGCAGTCTGCAGAAATAACCGCCGCCGGGGGTTATGGGTCCCTGCTTTCGCAGGGACGACGAGAGAGTTTCCGGACGTTATCGGCTGACCCGCTGCAATTCCGTAACCAGCAGGTCCAGTGCGTCGGCCAGCATCACGCCGCCGCAGACGGTCAGCCGCTCCGGAATCACGATGCGCCTTGAGGGCGGATAGAAATGCTCGAGCGCGGGATGCAGCAGGAAGGCGCGGCCGTCATCCTCGGCGCGGTCGCCGGCCTCCGACAGCAGCAGGAAATCGGGCTTGGCCTCCACGATCTCTTCGAGCGAGGCGAAGCCGCCGGCACCGATGCCGAGCCGGGAGGCCGCGTTGAACAATCCTGTCTCGGCCAGCAGCGAGCTGACCAGGCTGCCGCTGCCGGACACCCAGCCGCGCCGGGACAGCGGCAGCACGGAATAATGCTTCTCCGCCACCGCACGCCGCGCCCGCGCCATCGCCGCGTCGAGCCGGGCATTTTCCGCCGCGGCGCGATCCGGGTGGCCGACGATCTCGCCCATCTCGCTGATCTGGGCCTTGACCTCGTCGAGATCGCGCGGCACCGAGAATTCGGCGAGCCGAAGCCCCTGCGCTTTCAAGATCTCGCGCGTCGCGCGCTTGTCGAACAGGCTGGCGACGACGATATCGGGCTTCAGCATCAGCACATCCTCGGCGCCACCCGACAGCGATGGAAAACGGCGCGCCTCATCGGCGGCCCAGGATTGCCAGCCGTCATGCGAGAAGCGGCTGAGCCCGAGGATCTGCGCGGGGTCCGCCAGCGGCAGCAGCAACTGATCGGTGCAGAGATTGATCGAGGCGATGCGCGTCAGGCCGGCTGCGTGCGCCGGCACGCCGCCCAACATCATAAGGGCGGCGACGGCAATTGATCGGAATGCAAATCGAAAGCGCCTGTTCATCGGCCCCTCAAATTTCCACCCACGGCACGATCACGGCCTCGCGCTGATATTCGGCGCGATAGGCGCCGATCCGGAATACATCCGCCATCACCTGCTCGGACAATGCCTCGGCGGGGGCGCCCTGCGATACCAGCCGGCCTTCCGACATCACCATAACCGTATCCGCAAATCGCGCGGCCAGCCCGAGGTCGTGGGTCACCACGATCACCAGCGCACCCTTATCGACGGCCGCGCGCAAGGTTTTCATGACGTCGAGCTGGTGACGCGGGTCGAGCGAGGATGTCGGCTCGTCCGCCAGGATCACCGGCGCCTCGACCGCCAGCGCGCGCGCCAGCGCGACGCGGCTGCGCTCGCCGCCGGACAGTTCGGTGACGCGGCGGT
>JBAUUA010001308.1:0-6210 GCA_049582465.1 Bradyrhizobium sp.
GAACATCACGTTGCCCCGATCATCGGCCGTGCTTTTGTCGCCTATGTCCCAAATAGCCGCGTAGTGGGTATCTCAAAGCTTGCGCGGGTCGTTGAGGCCTATGCCAAGCGGCTGCAGATCCAGGCACGCATGACGGCACAGATCGCCAACACCATTGAAAAGGTGTTGAAGCCCCAAGGTGTCGCCGTGGTGATCAAGGCGGCGCACCATTGCATGTCAAGCCCGGGCGTCCACGTTCATGGAACCGATCTGGTGACAAGCCGAATGCTTCGGTGTTTCCGCGACAATCCGCTGACCCGGTAGGAGTTCATGGCGATGGTGCATTCCGCTCGCAAGAATGAACGTTGCCACTCGCGGTAGACATTGGTGAGGCGCTAATGACGACCTATGTTACTGGATATGTTGCCGCTCTATTGACGTTCTTTTTGGCCGATATGGCGTGGTTGGGGACGATGGCGCCGCGTTTCTATCGGCCAACACTGGGAGACATCGCCATATCTGGCGTCAACCTTCCGCCTGCGATGGTGTTTTATGCGCTCTATCCGGTCGGGCTTCTCATCTTTGCGACCAATCCTGCCCTAAAGAGCGGATCGATCACCACGTCTGTTGTTTACGGAGCGCTGTTCGGCTTTTTCACCTATGCGACTTATGATTTGACGAACTACGCCACGCTTCGAAATTGGACTTTGCAATTGACGCTGGTTGACGTTGCGTGGGGCACTATTTTGGCAGCCATCACGTCAGCCGCGACCTTTTGGGTCGTCAGCAAGTTTGTTGGCGCCGGCTGATAGTTATATTTGGATTTGCACCATGACTCTTCGAGTCGAGGGTTTTGTCATAATCTCCGAGGACGGCATGCTCGTTGATGCGACCGGCGCCATGCTACTCACATTGGTAATCGAGGCGGATCAACGCTTTCTCTCCGACGGGATCGACCGCACGTCAGTGGTTGTTCATGACCGGAACTCGCATGAAAACTAGCCACGATCTCCAAACGGCGACACCTAATCACGACCCGCACGACTAAATCGATTGCCCCAGTCCCTGACCGGCCAAAGGCGCTGCTTTGGAATCCCGCCCGTCTTTCCCTGGAAAAGGCGGCCGAGGTTCTTGGCATTTGGCAGGGAACGGTTGCGATCCTGGGCGATACGGAAGTTTTCGGGCTCTTCCTGCCTCGATACGATGTGTTTTATTTGTCGCGCGTCGCAGGGCTCGATTTGTAAGGCGGGCGGCCGATATTCCCGCAGGTTCCGCATCGCAGTGCCGAGGAGTTTCTTGCCTCAAGCAAATTAACGCAGGCTGCGCAACGGCCCTTAGATCTGGCGCGCGGCGCCACGTTATCCACTTGGTTTCGTCAGAGCGTTTGGGTCGCTGCTTGAGAACAGACGTAACAGGTGCCCAATCGACAGGTCGCCGGCTGAAGCGAACATCATTTCAACGGCAACGGGAAAAAGGCGCGCGTTCGTTTTTGATATGCGCGAAATGCTTCGCCGCGCGAACGCAGCATGTGGTCTTCGAGCGGCGGGATGCCAGATACGTGTACCAGCACCCAATACATGCAAACTGGCGCGGCTACCGCGAGCCATCCGAAGGGGTTTTGGCCGGCGAAATCGATCGCAATAATCGGGTAGGCAAGCCACGACGACCATTCGAAGAAGTAATTCGGATGGCGGGACCATCGCCAAAGACCGACATCGCAAACGTCCTTTCGGTTGGCAGGGTCGCTCTTGAACGTGCGCAGCTGTTGATCGGCGATCGCTTCCCCGACAATGGAAGCCAGCAGGATCACCAGACCGATCAGATCCTGTATTCGGAGGCTGGGATTGGGATTGTGCGCCGCCACCACGATCGAGAGCGCAAGTATTATCCCCACCGCGGCTTGCGACTGCAGGAACCAGAACATTCGGCGTCGCGCGTCGCTATCCCATTGAATGATCAAATTGCAATAGCGCGGATCATCGGTAGAAGAGCGGGTGCGACCGGCGATGTGAACGCCCAGCCGCAAGCACCAGGATGCGGCGAGCGCTGCCACGATCAGCTGCCGCCAATGCGGCCAGTCGTATTCAAGGGGCCAGACCGCGGCGATCGCCGCAACCCCGCCGACGCCAAGCGACCAGGTTACGTCCACCCAACCGGAATTTCCGGTTCTCTGCTGTACGTGCCAAGCCGCCGCCATGACCGAACTAATCGCGGCGGCGACAATTATTGCAGCAATGCCAAGCTCGATAAGGCTCACCGTTTCAAATCACAAGCGGACGAACGGCTGCATAATTCGCCCGAGCAGGCCATTCAGCCGGAGGTTCCCCTGCATCGCAACCAGACAAACGCAATCCTGGCCTCTATCGACCACTGGCTCGTGATTCACGGTCTCATCTCCCAAGTCGAAATCCCCGGGTCCAAAATGCCCTCCCCCTTGGCTGAACTCTCCAGAGAGGACACACGTCATCTCAAATCCGGTATGGGCGTGCTCAAGCATCTTTGTCCCAGGGCCGGACTTGAGCAAAAAGACCCGCGTATCGCTCGCATAGGGCAGCACGATGCGCCGCAAATGCACGGAGGGCGCGACCCATTTCCAATTTCCGAACGGGTAGCGACGCACAAATTTCGGGAGTCCAGGAACCTCGGTCTCGGGCACCGTGGGTGTCATCTCCGCAGCGGCGGGCCGCTCGGGTTCATTCAACCGCGCCTCAAGGGCAGCCAGCGCGCCATTCGCCATCGTGGCGGGCGGGAGGTTCGTCAGCACCGCACCGCCGACCTGTTCCATTGAGCGCATGAAGGTGCGGCATTGTGGACAGGACACGAGATGCGTTGCTATCGCAATGTGCTGCCCGTGATCGAGAGTGCCGGCCGCGAAGGCCGCCAACAGCGAATCGGTGGGGTGGTGTTCAATGCTCATGACGGTTCACTCAACAGATTTCGAAGCCGGCCCATGGCCAAGCGCAGCCTTGATTTGACCGTTCCTAGGGGAATTTCCAGAATTTTTGCGATGTCCGCGTGTGCCTTCTCCTCGAAGAAGGACAACTCGATGACCCGTACCTGGTCAGGAGACAGCTGCGAAAGTGCGGATCGGACCCGCTCCTCGGACTGCGCCGAAGCCAGTCGGGAGTCCGGCAGTGGTGACTCGTCGATTTGAAACTCGATCTCGACATCCGAATGCTCGATCACGCCGCCGCGGCTATCACGCCGGTGGGCATCGATGCGCAGATTTCGGGCAATTGTGAAAATCCAGGCCGCCGCGCCGGCGCTCTCCGGCTCGAACAAAGCGGCCTTCCGCCAGACCGCCAGCATCGTCTCCTGAGCCAGTTCCTCTGCGCTCGCCTCACTGGCACCTGAGCGTTGCAAGAACGATTTGATCCGTGGGGCAAAATACTCAAACAGAGGCGCAAATGCGGCTCGGTCTTGATCGGTCGCGATGGCTCGGATGAGCCGGCCCCATTGCATTCGATCTTTAGAAGCGTCGTTTTCAGCCGACATCAGCGGTGGGCTCCTGCGCGCACGGCCCTGTGGCGGCGCCGGCGGCCGCAATTGAGGAACCAGCCACAATTGAGGGGCCATACGCCCAAAAGGCAGACAATCGATGTGGACGGCCGGGTGCATGCTTCAAAGAACGAAGCGGATCGCTTTTTGGATCACCTGAATACGAACCAGCAGGTTGTGATCCAACCGGCCCAATTGCTCGTTTCCCGATCATTCCAGCGCGCCTGACCTCGCGGGCCAGAAAACGCGTTCTGCAGAGCCTAATTGGATAATTCAGAAGCATGTCCGCCAATATTCGTCTTAAAATTGCAATCGTTGGGACCGGAATCTCCGGGCTTTCCGCAGCCTGGCTTCTGAGCCAGCGTCATGACGTGACTGTCTACGAGCGCGCGGACCGTATTGGCGGCCACTCCAATACGATCTTAGCCTCGGTCGGGGGCCGTAGCATTCCGGTCGATACCGGTTTTATCGTCTTCAACCGTCGAACCTATCCCAACCTGACTGCTTTGTTCGAATTACTTAAGGTCCCGACCCAAGTGGCGGAAATGTCATTTGGCGTTTCAATGGATGGCGGTGCGCTCGAGTACTCGGGGAGCGGCATATCGGGGGTTTTCGGACAGCCCCGTAATCTGATCCGGCCCCGCTTCTGGTCGATGCTGTCGGACCTTGTCCGTTTCTACCGGCAAGCGCCAAGCGATGCCGACTTGGTCAATGACGAAAACTGCAGCCTCGGCGACTATCTGAAAATGGGCAATTACGGTGAGGCGTTTCGCGACGATCACCTTCTGCCGATGGCGAGCGCGATCTGGTCGGCGACACCGGCAGAAATGCTGTCGTATCCAGCCGCTGCATTTATCCGCTTCCACGATAACCACGGCTTGTTGCAGCTCACTCAACGCGCGGCCTGGGAGACCGTGGTGGGCGGTAGCCGCAACTACGTCGAGCGGCTGACTGCTGACTTTGCAGATCGGATCAGACTGGATACAGGCGTTAGTGAAGTCCGTCGCATCAGCAACGGAGTCATTGTCACCGATATGAATGACTGTTCGGAACGATATGACCATGTAGTGATGGCGAGCCATGCGGACGAGACCCTCAAGATGCTAACCGATCTGAGTGCCGGGGAGCGCGAGCTCCTCCGTCAGTTTCGCTACAGCCGCAATCTCGCCGTGCTGCACACCGACGACACGCTTATGCCGAAACGACGGGCAGTTTGGTCAAGCTGGAATTATATTGGTTCCAGCAATGTGGTGCCCGGAGGCGTCTGCGTGACCTATTGGATGAACCGGCTGCAGAACATCAAGAGCGAGAAGCCGCTGTTCGTTACCCTCAATCCACCGCGGCCACCGCACGCCGGGACGCTGCTCCATAGCGAGATCTACGATCACCCGGTCTTCGATGCGAAAGCTATGGCCGCACAGCGCAAGTTGTGGCTTCTTCAGGGCAAGCGGAACACCTGGTTCTGCGGTGCGTATTTTGGCGCGGGCTTTCACGAGGACGGATTGCAGGCAGGTCTCTCTGTGGCCGAGCAGCTTGGCAATATGCGGCGGCCTTGGCGGGTACCGAACGAGTCCGGACGTATTACGCTTGCGGCGAGAGCGACTGAGATCAGCGCACCTGAGCTACTGACATGACGGTTGGTTCGTCGCTCTATGTCGGGTCAGTAATGCATCGCCGAATGCAACCACGACACCGTTTCCGCTATCGAGCCTTTTGGCTGCTGCTCGATCTCGATGAACTCACTGAACTTTCGAGCCAGCTGCGATGGTTCTCGCATAATCGGCCAAATGTGTTCAGTTTTTACGACTCTGACCATGGTGATGGGACCGCAACACCGCTTCGTGCCCAGGTGGAACGCCAGCTCCGAGAGGTGGGAGTCGATCTTGCCGGCGGCCGAATTCGGCTCCTCTGCATGCCGCGCACGCTGGGCTATTGCTTCAATCCGCTCAGCATATTCTTCTGTTACCGGGCAGATACCAGTCTGGCTGCGCTCATCTACCAGGTTCACAATACTTTCGGCGAGCGACATAGCTACGTCATCCGGGTTGAGGATCAGGGCGATGCGCTGCACCAGCGCTGTCGGAAGCGTTTCTACGTCTCTCCCTTTCTGGACATGGACCTGTGCTATGATTTCCGGATATCAGGTCCGGATGAGCGCATCGCCGTCGGGATACGCGCCGGTTCATCTGCAAAAACTGCTCTAAACGCCGTTTTGACTGGAACGCGTAGAAACCTCACAGATCGCAATTTGTCTCTGGTCTTCCGGAAGGTACCTGTGATCACGATCAAGGTGATGGTGACCATTCATTGGGAGGCATTGCGGCTTTGGGCGAAAGGCATTCGCCTGCGCCGGCGGCTGTTACCGACTGAGCGCTCTGCCACGATTGTCACCACAACCTCAGCAAGTTCGGATTAAGCGTTACCTTCTGCAATTTGCATTCGGGCGCGACAGACATTTCGGGGACGAGTCAAGCGCGGAAGTATCCCCGCCCTCGCGGCATCCATTCTACCCTCGGTACTGTTGCAAAAGTCGAAAATTGCATCAGTCCGGATTTTTGGTGAAACCTTCAAATCCGAAGCGATCGACGATTTGGATAGCCACGTCAATGTCCGCTTCTCTAATCGGCCGTTTGGGGTCAAGCACTTTCAGACTATCCACCACTGCAATGTCGATGTCGCTCGCGGGCTCGTGCTTCTCTTCGGAATCGGCACCAGGGCCCTTCCATCATGGGA
>JBAUUA010001309.1:0-2883 GCA_049582465.1 Bradyrhizobium sp.
GCCAAGGTCGATCCGCTCGGCTATTATCTTGCGCCGTTCGGCTTTGCCAGCGGTCAACTCGTCGAGCAGGCCATCAAGGCGACGGGCTCGCTCGATCAGAAGGCGATTGCAAAATATCTGCGCGAAAACGAGCACAAGACCATCGTTGGCCCGATCGCATTTTCGGCGGACGGCGAACGAAAGGAAACCGCGACGCTGCAGGCGCAGTTCCGGGGTGTCGTGGACAAGAACATCGAGCAGTTCCGCAGCCCGGGCAAGCAGGTGATCCTGTTCCCGGATAAGTTCAAGTCCGGCGAGCTGATCAGTCCCTTTGAGGTTGCCCGGAAGTAGGCCTCGCGGTCTGTTTTTGGAATATGCCGCGGCTGCCCGGGATCGGGACAAATGATCCCGGGCAACTGAATCGGATAACCCGGTGTACGCAAATCGGGGAAGCGACGGCCCAAGGGCGGGTCAAGGGGGACCTCAATTGTTTTCATTTGATCTGCTGCTCGATGCGGTGGTGACGGGTGTGCTGCTCGGCTGCTTCTATGCGGCGGTCAGCCTTGGCTTGTCGCTCTCCTTCGGCCTGCTCGACGTTCCCCACGTCGCCCACCCGGCCTTTCTGGTCATGGCGTCCTACGGGGTGTTTTTCCTCAACGAGCAGTTTGATATCGACCCGCTGCTGGCCGGGCTGCTGATTACGCCGCTGCTCTTCGTGTTCGGTCTTGCCGCCTACCGCCTGTACTACGAGACATTCGAAAAGCGCGGCAGCGATGCCGGCGTGCGCGGGATCGCGTTCTTCTTCGGCGTCGCCTTCATCATCGAAGTGCTGCTCATTCTGCAATTCGGCGTCGACCAGCGCTCGGTCACCGCATCCTATATCGGCAAGGCCTGGCGGATTGGGGAGATGCGGATTCCATTCCGGCTGGTGGTCGCGTTCGCGGTGGCCGCGGCGCTGACGATCCTGCTGACGTTGTATCTGTCGCGAACATTCATGGGACGCGCAATCCGCGCGGTCGCGCAGGACCAGGAGGCGCTGCGGTTGATGGGCGCCAACCCCATCCGGATCAAGCAATGGGCGTTCGGCATTGCTACGGCCGTGCTGGGGATCGCCGGCGCCCTGCTTATCATCGTTGCTCCCGTCGATCCGACACTCGACCGTTCCTATATCGGGCGGACTTTCTGCGTCGTGGTCATGGCAGGGCTCGGCAGCATGAGCGGCACGCTCGTCGCCGCCATCATCCTCGGCGTCGCTGAAACGATCGTCCTGACGCTGTTTGGCGCTTCCTGGGCGCCGGCCATTTCGTTCGCGATGCTGCTCGGCATTCTCGCCGTCCGGCCGCAAGGTCTGTTTGGCAGGCGGTCATGAGTCGTAGCTCGCTATTTTTCTGGATCGGGGCGATTTTCTTTCTCGCCGCTGCCCTGCTGATGACGCAGGCGATCGGCAACGAATATCCCTTCTTTGCCTGCTACGTGATCCTGCAGTTCATCGTGCTCTCCGTGTCATGGAGCATCCTTGGCGGCTATGCCGGTTATGTGAATTTCGGTACCAGCGCCTTTTTCGGCATGGGCGTCTACACGGCCGTATTTCTGTTCAAGGTGGCTGGCGCGCCGCTTGCGGTGCAGATCGCGGCCGCAGCCGCCGTCGGCGCCCTCATGGGATTTGCCCTGGGCCTGCTGACCTTGCGCATGCAGGGCATCTTCTTCTCGATCGCGACGATTGCGCTGACGATTATCATCGAAACATCGGTAACCAACTGGCGATACATCGGCGGCGCAGCCGGCATTCAGATGCAGCGGCCGGCGGTGATGGCCCCCTTCAACAGCTACGTGCAGATGCTGTTTTTCGTCCAGGCGCTTCTCGTGGTGCTCGCGATCGCGACGTCGCGCTACATTCAAAATTCCTGGATGGGCCATGGGTTGCAGGCGCTCAAGGACGACGAACTCGCCGCCGAATGCACGGGCGTGCCTACCTTGCGGTTGAAGCTGCTGGCGTGCGTCATCTCCGGGGCGCTGATGTGCGCGGCCGGCGCACCCGCCGCGATGTACCTGCAATACGCGGACCCTTCGTCCGCGTTCAATCTCAATTATTCGGTCACGGTGCTGGCGATGTCGCTGATCGGCGGGACCGCGCATTGGGCGGGCCCGGTGGTTGGCGCAATCCTGTTGGGCACGACGCAGCAATTGCTGACTGTTACCATCTCATCGGAAATCAATTTGTTGGTGCTCGGCGTGATGCTGGTGTTGTTCGTGGTGGCGGCGCCGGAGGGCATCATTGGTCTTGTCCGAAAGATTCGCCGTAACCGCAACGAGGGCGAAGGATGATGCCCCCCGAAACCAACGCCCCCTTGCTGCGGATATCGGCGCTTACCAAGCGTTTCGGCGGCTTCACCGCGCTCGAGAATGTCAGTGTCGACATTCGTCCGGGGGAGCGCTTCGGTCTCATCGGCCCGAACGGTTCGGGCAAGACGACGCTGATCAATTGTATTTCTGGCGCGTTCCGCACCGAGGCCGGCACCGTGGTGTTCCGTGACGAGGACATCACGCGGTTGCCGCCGCATGTGCGCACGCGCCGCGGCATCGCGCGCAGTTTTCAGATCCCGCGACCGTTCAAGAGCATGACGGTCGCCCAAAACCTCATGGTGGCGCTGGACTTTGCGAGCGGCACCGGCGAGTTCGTTCCGGCTGCGCAACGCCGCGACACCCTGATGTCGATCCTGACGCGGATGGGCCTCGAGTCAAAGGCCGACGTGTCGGCCACGAAACTCAGCCAGGTCGAATTGCGCAAGATGGAACTCGCCCGTGCGATGGCGACGCATCCGAAGCTCTTGATTTCCGACGAGGCCATGGCCGGCCTTTCGAGCTCGGAAGTCGACGAGGTGCTCGATCTCCTCATCAGCCTTG
>JBAUUA010001310.1:0-2020 GCA_049582465.1 Bradyrhizobium sp.
GACACCGGAGCTGTCCCTCGCTCTGATACAGGCTTTATTGCCTTTGGGCGCAACGGGCTCAGTTCCAGCAACGGGCGGTTGGTCGGCAACCGCCCGTTCGCACATTCTGACAGATTTTCTGGACACATCGCAGGGAATGCCGGGCGCCCGATGCGCCCGATAGCCGCGTGTGCAACGAGTGTAGTAGAACGCACACGCGTTAGTCAGGTCACACCGGAATCATCCGGCATTCCCCGCGCAATGGTTTTACAGCTTATAGCGCGCTCTCCCCGGTGACCGGCTTTCTTGCCACCGTCGCCTCGCGGATGTCCCGCAAGACTTGACGCCAGCGTCGGGGCGTCAGGACCACACGACTTCGCCGTCAGCCAGCAGCAATCGCCCGTCAAGCGCGCACCCAGCGTCCACCGCATCCCGCTCCGCGTTTCGAGACGTTGCGCAACGCCCCTCCAAAGGAGCGGGACGGCTGCGGATATAAGGGTGATTTGGGCCTTCGGAAAATCAGAATATTTTTGCAAAAGGGGCTGGACAGGCACCCCGGAAAACGGCGCACTGATTTGCCCGTCGGGTTACGCGTCCCGGTCATGGTAGCCGTCCCGTTGATGCCAGCCATAGCAATTTTCGGGATGGCGCGACAGCCCGGGACGCGATAGCGAGGAGCAAAAGCATCCCCGGGGAGGAGACGATGAACGAAGCGACCCGCATTCCGCCGCAGGCGGTCGAACTCGGCGCCAGCGGCGAGGAGTTCCAGAACCTGCACGAGCTGATCGTCAAGGCCCGCAACAACCTCAACCAGAATTCCTGGGACTACATCGTCGGCGCCGCCGAGACCGAGACCACCATGCGCCGCAACCGCATGGCACTGGACGAGATCGCGTTCCGGCCGCGCGTGCTGCGCGACGTCGCAAAGGTCGATGGCTCCGTCGAACAATTCGGCCGCAAGATGCGGCTGCCGGTGGTGATCGCCCCGGTCGGCGCGCTCGAACTGTTCGAGCCTGGTGCTGCGGCAAGCGTCGCCCGCGCCGCCGGCAGCTTCGGCGCCGCCCACATGCTGAGCTCGGTGTCGGAGCCGGGCCTGGAAAAAACCGCCGAGGCCGCGCCCGATGCGTTGCGGATGTACCAGCTCTATGTGCGCGGCGGCGACGCCTTCGTTGAGGATGTCGTCGGCCGCGCCGTCGCCAACGGCAACAGTGCGTTCTGCCTGACCGTCGACACCGCCCATTACAGCCGGCGGGAACGCGACATCGCAAAGCGTTACGTCCGCGCCAGCCGGGTCCGTGCCACCGGCGGCGATTTCCAGAAGGGACTGGAATGGCGGACGGTGAAACTGATCAAGGACAAATTCAGGATACCCCTGGTGATCAAGGGTATCGCCACCGCGGAGGACGCGCGGATCGCGCTCGATCACGGCGTCGACTGGATCTATGTGTCGAACCATGGCGGCCGCCAGCTCGACCACGGCCGCGGCGCCATGCATGTGCTGCCCGAGATCGTCGAGGCGGTGGCCGGCCGCGCGAAAATCATGGTCGACGGCGGCTTTTGCCGCGGCAGCGACATCGTCAAGGCGATCGCGATGGGCGCCGATCTCGTCGGCATCGGCCGGCTGCAATGCTTCGCGCTCGCGGCCAAGGGCGAGGAAGGCGTGCGGCGGATGCTGGAGCTGTTGGAAGACGAAGTGATCCGCTGCCTCGGCCTGCTCGGCGTGAGGAATTTCGGCGAACTCGACAAGGCCTATCTGCACGCGGCCGCGCCGACCAACTTGCCGCATGTGTTCAGCGCGTTTCCGCTGTTGGACATCGAGCCATACCGGTATTGAGCGAACGGCGTCGGTCGACATCGCTTGATCTGTCCCATCGCCGTTCCGGCACACCTTCGAGACATGCCGCCTGTTCAGCCATGTCCGCTTCTCTAATCGGCCGTTTGGGGTCAAGCACTTTCAGACTATCCACCACTGCAATGTCGATGTCGCTCGCGGGCTCGTGCTTCTCTTCGGAATCGGCACCAGGGCCCTTCCATCATGGGA
>JBAUUA010001311.1:0-3105 GCA_049582465.1 Bradyrhizobium sp.
TCGAGGATGTTGCGGGCCGGCGCCTTCGGGATCACCAGCGTATGGCCGGGCGAGCGCGGCATGATGTCGAGAAAGGCCAGCACGTGGTCGTCCTCATAGACCTTGTAGCTCGGGAATTCGCCGCGCAGGATCTTTGCAAAGGGGTTTTGGGGGTCGTAGGCGGTCATGGCGTCTCCCGGTACTGCCTTTAATCAGATGGTTCATCGGTCTTGCGAAACGGTCCGGCCTCGCTGAGTTCGCGCCCCGCCGCCGCGACATAGGCGCGCTCGCGCTTGAGATAGTCCGCGATGGCGTGGCGCAGGCCGGGGTCGGCGATATAGTGCGCGGAGTAGGTGGTTTGCGGCAGATAGCCGCGCGCGATCTTGTGTTCGCCCTGCGCGCCCGCCTCGACGACCTTCAGGCCGCGCTGAATGGCAAAATCGATCGCCTGATAATAGCAGACCTCGAAATGCAGGAACGGGTGATGCTCGATCGCGCCCCAGTTGCGGCCGAACAGCGTATCGGAGCCGATGAAATTGATGGCGCCGGCGATCCAGCGCCCATTGCGCCGTGCCATCACCAGCAGCACGTCATCAGCCATGCTCTCGCCGATCAGCGAGAAGAACGAGCGGTTCAGATAGGGCCGGCCCCATTTGCGCGAACCGGTCTCCATGTAGAACTCGAAGAATGCGTCCCACGCGTCCTCGGTGATGTCCTGACCGGTGAGCGCGTGGATGGTGATGCCGCTCGCCACCGCATCGCGCCGCTCGCGCTTGATCGCCTTGCGATGGCGTGAATTGAGGGTGGCGAGGAAATCATCAAAACTGGCAAAACCCGGGTTGTGCCAGTGAAATTGCTGGTCGGTTCGCTGCAAGAACCCGTGGCCGGCGAGAAATTTCCATTCCGCCTCGCGCGCAAAGGTAACGTGAACCGAAGAGGCCTTGGTCGCCTCGCATAGCGCGACCAGTCCGCTCGCAAGCGCCGTGCCGATCTCATCCGTGTCGACGCCGTCACGGATCAGCAGGCGAGGGCCGGTGGCGGGGGTAAAGGGAACCGAGACTTGCAGCTTCGGATAATAGCGACCGCCGGCGCGCCCATAGGCGTCGGCCCAGCCGCGGTCGAACACGTATTCTCCTTGCGAATGCGATTTCAGATAGCAGGGCACGATGCCCGCGATCTCGCCGTCGACCCGGGCGAGCAGATGCCGCGGCCCCCAGCCGGTCCGCGCCGAGGCCGAGCCCGAGGTTTCCAGTGCCGAGAAAAACGCATGTGAAACAAAGGGGTTATAGGCGAATTTGGAGCTGACACCCGAGCAGGCTGCAGCATTTGGTAATGCGAGGCTATCGAAGCCAGCGAGGCTGTCTGCGGCGGCAGAAGCCGGATTGGCGCATGCATTCCAATCCGCGGCCGCAATCTGGCTGACGGAAGAGACGGCTTCGAGCGTTATTTCGGATGAGTCCATCGGCGATTTGAACCGGTCACGCGTTACGATCAGCCATCGCTCATGCTGACGCACCCGACGGCGCGCATGGTGACCAATGCAAAGATCGTGCATTGCCGCGGCGACTTCAAGAGCATCCGAAGACTCAGGTTCCCGGCACAAACCCCTCGAAGATCATCTGATCCGCGTAGCGGGCGGCGCGCTGGCGCTGTTCCGGGGTGCGCACGGTCCAGGTCAACAGCGGCAGGCCGAACAGGTTGCGGGCGATCCAGGGTGCCGGCGCCGGCAACTGGTTGACCCAGTAGGCGACGAAGTGCGGCCGGGTGCGGAACGCGTGGCGCAGATAGAGCATGCTCCGGCGCTGGTCGGGCGTGAGCTTCTTCCAGTAATCGTCGTCGTAATTGCGCTGGGCGATGATGCCGCGCGGCAGTCCCGGCATGGTTTCACGCAATGCCAGCACCTGGTCGGGGTCGAACGACATCCCGACCGCAGGACCGGAATAGGTGGCGAGCACCTGCGCCATCCGCCTGACCAGTTTGCGGTCGCCGTCGAAATGGCTCTTCACCTCGATCACCAGGGGCACCCGGCCGTTGACCAGTACACAGAGGTCGCCGAGCGACATCATCCGCTCGGGCGTATCCTTGAACTTGACCGCCCTAAGTTCGGCGGCGGTCTTTTCGAGCAGCGCGCCGCTGCCTTCGGTGAGGCGGCCGAGCGCATCGTCATGATGCACCATCGCCTCGCCGTCGGCGGTGAGCTGGATGTCGCACTCGATGCTGAAATTGCCCGCGATCGCGGCTTTCGCCGCCGCCGGCATGTTCTCGATGATGCCCCGCGCGGCGTCGTGCAGGCCGCGATGGGCGACCGGCCGCGCCGTCAGCCAGGCCGGGGCGTGCACCTCGCGTCTCCGTTACGAGACCTCGAACACCCCTTCGACTTCCACCGCCGCGTCAGCGGGCAGGGAGGCGACGCCGACGGTGGTGCGGGCATGGCGGCCCTTGTCGCCGAAGGCGAGCACCATCAGGTCGGAGGCGCCATTCAGCACCTTCGGCCCGTCGAGAAAATCCGGCGCCGAATTGACGAAGCCGCCGAGCCTGACAACGCGGACCACCTTGTCGAGGTCGCCGAGCGCGGCCTTGACCTGCGCCAGAAGATTGATGCCGCAGCCGCGCGCCGCGGCGTTGCCCTGTTCAACGGTGACGCCGGCGCCCAGCTTGCCCTTGGCGATCAGCTTGCCCTGCGCGTCGAAGCAGACCTGCCCGGAGACGAACAGCAGATTTCCGGTGCAGACAAAACCAACGTAGTTTGCCACGGGGCTCGCAGGCGCATGCAAGACCACGCCCTGTGCCGCAAGTTTCTGCTCGACCGTACCCGCCATGTTTCGTCCCCGTTTGATATGACTTGCGCCCGAAAGATACCGGATCGGGCCGCTTTGTTTCGCGCATCGCGACTTCACTTGCAAGGGAGTGGCGGTTGGCGTGGAAATGCCGAAAAACGAGGCGTTTCGAACTGCCGATTCCTACATTTTCGTGAAGCGGCCCTAGTTGCGGCGCAATGGCGCGATCAATAATGTGATGAATCACAGCGCATTTCCCAAGGAAGCACATATGGCCGGCTGGCTCCGTATTCCGCGTACCCCATTGCTGCTGGCGGCCGCCGCCATCGCTGTCGGGGCGGGCGTCAGC
>JBAUUA010001312.1:0-2216 GCA_049582465.1 Bradyrhizobium sp.
CGCGCTGGAGCGTTCCTGGGAAAACAGCGCGCGGCAGTTCATCGGCAATCTCAGCGCGCTGCAGCCGAGCCGGTCGCTGCGGCCGGCGCGCCGCGTGGCGAATACCAGCGCAGTGCAAGGCTAGGCGACCAAGGCTAGTGCGATTCAAGACTAATCAACGGAAACAGCGAGCGAAAAATCATCATGGCAGAAATCATCAAACTGGACTTCGACCGCGCGATGGTCGAGCAGGCCTATGACCGCTGGGCCCCGGTCTACGACCTCGTGTTCGGCGGGGTGTTCAGCAAGGGCCGCAAGGCGGCGATCCAGGCCACCAACCGGATCGGCGGCCGCGTGCTCGAGGTCGGCGTCGGCACCGGAATCTCGTTGCCGCAATACGCGCCGCACCTGCGCATCTTCGGCACCGATATTTCCGAGGCGATGCTGCGCAAGGCGAAGCGGCGGGTTGCCGATCTCCGCCTCAAGCATGTCGAGGGACTGGCGGTGATGGATGCGGAGAAGCTCGAATTCCCCGACAATTCCTTCGACGTCGTGATGGCGCAATATGTCGTCACCGCGGTGCCGAATCCGGAGGCGGCGCTCGACGAGTTCGCGCGCGTGCTGCGGCCCGGCGGCGAATTGATCATCCTGACCCGGGTCAGCGCCGATGTCGGGATGCGCCGCTTCATCGAGCAGCGGCTGCAGCCGGTGGTGCGCCGGCTCGGCTTCCGTACCGCCGAATTCGCCTGGTCGCGCTATGCGCAGTGGCTGGCGGGGGCGCACGCCATGGAATTGGTCGAACGCCGCCCGGTTCCGCCGCTCGGCCACTTCTCGCTGGTCCGCTTCCGCAAGACCGAGGTCGCCGCGGCGGCCTAGCGTTATCCACGCCGGGAGGCGTCATCCTTCGAGACGCGGTGAAGCCGCCGCTCCTCCAGCGATAACGGCGACGCCGTTACGCAGGGATGAGGGCTGAACCCTCATGGTGAGGAGCACGGCAACGCCGTCCGTCTCGCACCATGAGGCCCGGGTTGACGCGGCGTGTTAACCCCAGATGTCATTATGATGTTGTCACACGTCTTACATCGAATCTCTGTACGCAGATCACGCAGACGACACAGGGGAGAACGATGAACCGATTCATGACGGCATTGCGAACGCAACGATGGGATGACCATCGCTACTACCATCACAGCCGCATCAACCAGTCACTGCATTTCGTCAGCGCGTTCAGTTTCCTGGTCGGCTATGCCCTGATGTTCGTCGATCCGGTCAAGGCGGCGCTGATCGGCTGGCTGGTCTCGATGACTACCCGGCAGGCCGGTCATTTCTTCTTCGAGCCGAAGGGCTACGATCATCTCAATCAGGCGACCCACGAGCACAAGGAAGAGATCAAGGTCGGCTACAATCTGCAGCGCAAGGTCGTGCTGATGACGATCTGGGCACTGTCGCCGCTGGTGCTGTACCTCGATCCGACCCTGTTCGGCCTTTTCACGCCTTGGGCGTCGCCGGCGGATTTCATGCGCCAGGTCGCCAAGGTCTGGCTGGCGGTCGGGATCGGCGGCCTTCTGTTCCGCACCGTCCACCTGTTCTTCATCCGCGACGTCGAAACCGGCCTCGTCTGGATGACCAAGATCCTCACCGACCCCTTCAGCGATCTCAAGCTCTACTACAAGGCGCCGCTGTATCTGATGAAGGGCGAACTGATCGATCCCGGCCTCGACCTGATCGAGCACGGCCTCGAGCTGGAAGAGAAGCACGCCTGAGCGTTCGACCTGGAAATGCAGTTGTAGGGTGACGCTCACCATCAAAACTCGTCATGCCCGGGCTTGTCCCGGGCATCCACGTCTTAACAGGTTAACAGTAGCAAAGACGGGGATGGCCGGGCATAGCCGTCTAAAGGACGACGTCGCTTTCGCTCGCCTATCCCCGGCGACGACGATCAGGTCAGCGGGCCCGTCGTGTGAACATCTCTTTGAGGATCTGCCGACGGATCTTCTTGTTGGTGAGGGAAGCGTCGTGCCACCACCAGCCGTCTTCTTTCATTTTCTTGCCCGCGGCGACGAACCGCCTGGTTACCTCGGCGAAATCCGCATCCGTGTAGTTCAGGCTGAAGATCAGCCGGCCGGTGCCGACCCAGCTCAGCGCCAGCCCTTCGGCGCGCAGGTAATACTGAAGCATCCAGTTGTAGCGGGACGGCTCGGTGTAATGCACCATCCAGATCGACGACAGATTGGTGA
>JBAUUA010001313.1:0-5204 GCA_049582465.1 Bradyrhizobium sp.
CCCCTTACCGCCGTGCCCACCCCGGCCGCCGTCGCCAGCCCGCCCGCGCCCTCCCGCGGCCAGACGCAAATCCTCGCCGCGGTGAAGAGCGCCGTCGAAGAGAACCGGATCGAGATCTACCTGCAGCCGATGGTGACCCTGCCGCAGCGCAAGGTGCGCTTCTACGAAGCCGTCACCCGGCTGCGCGACGACAAGGACCAGCTTCTCACCGCCGACGATTTCATCGCGGTCGCCGAATCCGCCGGACTGATCGGGCGGATCGACAACATGGTGATGCTGAAATGCGTGCAGGTGCTGCGCCGGCTGATGGTGCGCAACAAGGACGTCGGCGTGTTCTGCAACGTCGCCGCGGCAACCCTCGGCAATCCCACGACCTTCGCGCAATGCCTGGATTTTCTCGAGGCCAACCGCGCGCTGGCGCCGTCCTTCGTGCTCGAGTTCAAGCAGGCGACGTTCCGCAATCTCGGCCCGACCGAGACCGAACATCTTGCCGCACTGGCGCAGCGCGGCTTCCGCTTCTCGATCGATCACGTCACCGACCTGCGGATCGAACCGCGCGAACTCGCCGACCGCGGCGTCCGCTTCATCAAGGTGCCGGCCGCGCTGCTGCTCGATCAGCGGCAGAACGCAGGCTCCGACATCCATCCGTCCGACCTTTCCGACCTGCTCGGCCGCTTCGGCATCGACCTGATCGCTGAGCGGATCGAAGGCGAACGCGCGGTGGTCGATCTGCTCGACTACGATGTGCGGTTCGGCCAGGGATTCCTGTTTGCGCCGCCCCGGCCGTTGCGGCCCGAGGGCGCATCTGCTAACGGCGGGGCCGCTCCCCCCAAGGCGCAGGAATCCAATGGCTCCGGCAAAACCGTTTCCGTCGATAGTCCGGTTATCGATCCCCCGCGGACGACCGGCAATGCCGCGCTGGCGCGGCGTGTCGCCGGCCCGGGCTGACCGGCCGTCGCGGTCATGACGTCACTCCGGTTTGTCGAGCGGCTGCGCGACCTCGTCGGCGGCGTCGAAGTCGTGCTCTCCGATATCTGGGGCGTGGTGCATAACGGGCTGGAGGCGTTTCCCGAGGCCTGCGAGGCGCTGCATCATTTCCGCAACCAGGGCGGCACCGTGATCCTGATCACCAATGCGCCGCGGCCCGCCGATTCGGTGCAGCGGCAGTTGCGCAAGCTCGGCGTTGCCGACGACACCTACGATGCGATCGTCAGTTCGGGCGACCTGACCCGGCACTTCGTCGCCGACCATCCCGACCGGAAGATGTTCTGGATCGGCCCGGAGCGCGACAATTCGATCCACCGCGGCCTCGATCCCGTATTCGCGCCGCTGGAACAGGCCGATTACATCGTCTGCACCGGCCTGTTCGACGACGAAACCGAATCCGCGGAAGACTATCGCGCGATGATGCTGCAGGCCCGCGAGCGCAAGCTGACACTGATCTGCGCCAATCCCGACATCGTCGTCGAACGCGGCGACCGGCTGATCTATTGCGCCGGCGCCATCGCCGAGCTCTATCGCGAACTCGGCGGCGAGGTGATCTTCTACGGCAAGCCGCACCGCCCGATCTACGAGCGCGCCATCGAGCTCGCCGCCGAACGGCAGAGCCATCCGATCAAGCTCAAGCGCGTACTGGCGATCGGGGATTCCGTGCGGACCGATCTGGCAGGCGCGCACGGCTTCGGCATCGACTGCCTGTTCGTGACCCGCGGCATCCACGCCGAGCAATTCGAGGGCATCGACCAGCTCGATCCGGCTTCGGTAAAGGAATTGTTCGGCCACCCGCCGCGCGCGCTGACGCGGGAGCTGCGCTGGTAGGGCGGCGCAGACGCCTTCGATTCGTTGTCCCTGCGAAAGCAGGGACCCATAGACACCGGCGGATCGATATGAGCAGGCTGGAGCCCCATCCACCGTAACCACAAAGAGCTGTGGTTATGGGTCCCCGCTTTCGCGGGGACGACGCCGAGGGTGCACTGATCGCGTGCTAGCTTGAGAGGTCCTTACGCGCTCACGGCGTCGAAGACCGCGTCGATCTTGGTCTTCAGCGTGGCGGCGTTGAACGGCTTGACGATGTAGTTGTTCACGCCGGCCTTCTTGGCGGCGATCACGTTCTCGGTCTTGGATTCCGCCGTGATCATGATGAACGGCGTGGTGGCGAGATTGGGATCGGCCCGGACCTCGCGCAACAGGTCGTAACCGGTCATCGGCTCCATGTTCCAGTCGGAGATCACCAGCCCGTATTTCTTGCCGCGCATCTTGTTCAGCGCCGCCGATCCATCGCTGGCGTCGTCGATATTCTCGAAGCCGAGCTGCTTGAGAAGGTTCCTGATGATGCGGATCATGGTGTTGTAGTCGTCCACCACCAGAACCGACATCGACGTATCAACCGCCATCTTGAATCCCCCGAAACACCTAACGCCACAAACAACCAACGAGCCTGCCAGGGTTGAGCGCCCCCGCAGTCCTTTGACCAAGCAGTAGCATCAGCCGTTAAACAGCGCGTTAACCCGGAAACCGCCGCGGTCCGCGGCCGGGCCGGCAAGCGGCCCCCGCTTGACTTCATTGGGGCGGCCGCGTCACGGTCCCGCCCCCAATCCGAGCTTTAAGTTAAAGAATTGCTGAAAAATGACGCCTGGCTTTACCGTTATCCGTGACTCTACGCCCGCCGCCCTGATCCCGAAGGGGACGGTGGTGGCGATGGGCAATTTCGACGGCGTCCACCTCGGCCACCGCGCGGTGATCGCCGCAGCCCTGCGAATGGCGCATACCCACGGACGGCCGGCGCTGGCGGTGACTTTCGAGCCGCATCCGCGCCGGTTCTTCAGCCCCACGACCCCCCAGTTCAGGCTCACTGACGAAACAGCGAAGCTGCGGCTCTTGGCCGGGACCGGCCTTGCCGGCGCCGTGGTCATGACCTTCGACAAGGCCAGGGCCGGGACCTCGGCACAGGATTTCATTCACCATGATCTGATCGAGCGGCTCGGAATCAGCGGCATCGCGGTCGGCTACGACTTCCATTTCGGCAAGGGACGCGTGGGGTCGCCGGGCCTTCTGGTCAACGAGGCGCCCCGGCTCGGCATCGAGGTCGACGTGCAGCCTCATGTCGACATCGAGGAGCGGCCGGTGTCCTCCAGCGCGATCCGCATGGCGCTCGCTGAGGGCCAGATCGACGACGCCACCCGGATGCTGGGCGCGCCATGGTTCGTGACCGGCGAGGTGATCCATGGCGAGAAGCGCGGCCGCGACCTCGGTTTTCCCACCGCCAATATCCGCCTCGACGCCAATTGCGGGCTCAAGCACGGCATCTACGCCATTCGGGTCGGCCGCGGCGCTGAGCGTTTTGACGGCGTGGCGAGCTTCGGCCGCCGTCCCACCTTCGACAATGGCGCGCCGCTTCTGGAAGTGTTCCTGTTCGATTTCACGGGCGATCTCTACGGGGCGGTGCTGGACGTCGCCTTCATCGGCTTCATCCGCGAAGAGCTCAGGTTTGACAGCGTGGAGGCGCTGGTCGTGCAGATGAACGACGACAGCGCGCGCGCCCGGGCACAACTGGCCGCTTCCCCCGAGGCGTTCCCGAAGCTCGGGATCGTCGATTAGCCGCCTCCCCGCCCCGCCCGCGGGTCCGGCAGGCTTTGCGATTTCCCCTCCGGCTGGTATGGAAAGCCGCATGTTTGCGCGGCGCACCATACGGATTAGCGGCCCGGCTTCCGCCTGAGCTCTCGGCTCGGCGCAAGACCGGGATTTTCTCGTTCACCCGCGAATCAATCGCGTTTCCGCGCCCTTTTGAGCCAAACCAGAGCCTTCATGTCCGAAAAGCCGCAAAAAGCCGAAGCCAACGACTATTCCAAGACCCTGTTCCTGCCGCAGACGGAATTCCCGATGCGCGCCGGCCTGCCGCAGCGCGAGCCGGAAATCCTCAAGAGCTGGAACGAGATCGGCCTCTACAACCGGCTGCGCGAGCAGGCCCGCGGCCGCACCAAATTCGTGCTGCATGACGGCCCGCCCTACGCCAATGGCAACATCCATATCGGGCACGCGCTGAACAAGATCCTCAAGGACGTGGTGACCAAGAGCCAGCAGATGCTCGGCTTCGATTCCAACTACGTGCCGGGCTGGGACTGCCACGGCCTGCCTATCGAATGGAAGATCGAGGAAGAGAACTACCGCTCCAAAGGCAAGCAGAAGCCTGACTTCCGCGATTCCGCCGCGATGGTGGCGTTCCGGAAAGAATGCCGCGCCTATGCCACCCACTGGCTCAACGTGCAGCGCGAGGAATTCAAGCGGCTCGGCATCATCGGCGACTGGGACCACCCCTACGCCACGATGGATTATTTCGCCGAAGCCCAGATCGCGCGCGAATTGATGAAGTTCGCCGCCAACGGCACGCTGTATCGCGGCTCCAAGCCGGTGATGTGGAGCGTGGTTGAAAAAACCGCGCTGGCCGAAGCCGAGGTCGAATACGAGGACTACACGTCAGACACGGTGTGGGTGAAGTTTCCGGTAACCTCACCCGTGCACGGCGCGCTGGCCGGCGCGTGCGTGGTGATCTGGACCACCACGCCATGGACGCTGCCGGGCAATCGCGCCATCAGCTTCTCGCCGAAGATCGGCTATGGCCTCTACAAGGTGACCGACGCGCCCGCCGACAATTGGGCGAAGAACGGCGATCTCCTGATCCTGGCGGATGCGCTGGCGGAAGCCGTGTTCAAGCAGGCGCGCGTTACGGCCTATGAGAAGGTCCGCGATATTCCGGCCGATACGCTCGACGTGGTGGAATGCGCCCACCCGCTGAAAGGTCTCGCCGGCGGCTATCAATTCACGGTCCCGCTGCTTCCGGGCGAGCACGTCACCGCCGACACCGGCACCGGTTTTGTCCACACAGCGCCCGGACACGGTCGCGAGGACTTCGACGTCTGGACGGCGAACGCGCGTGAGCTGGAAGCGCGCGGCATCGTCACGACGATTCCCTATACCGTCGACGAGAACGGCGCGCTCACCGATCAGGCCCCCGGCTTCACCGGAAAACGCGTCATCAACGACAAGGGCGAGAAGGGCGACGCCAACGAGGCCGTGATCAAGGCGCTGGTCGACGCTGGCATGCTGCTGGCGCGCGGCCGCCTCAAGCACCAGTATCCGCATTCCTGGCGCTCGAAGAAGCCAGTGATCTTCCGCAACACGCCGCAATGGTTCATCGCGATGGACAA
>JBAUUA010001314.1:0-4513 GCA_049582465.1 Bradyrhizobium sp.
AGTCAGGCTCGAGCATCCTCGATCCCATGCAGCCGGATGCCTACGGCATATTCCTGGTGCACTACCCGATCGTGCTCTGGCTGCAATACTGGCTGTTCGATTTCGACCTGCCCGCGATCGTCAAGGCGGCGGTGGTGCTGGCGCTGACGGTGGCCCTCAGCTGGGCCGCGACCGCGGCTCTGCGAAGGATTCCGGGAGCGAAGCACGTGCTCTAGCAGTTGGCGTCCGGACTGCTCTCTGGTTTCCCTGAGCATCGCCCTGCTGCCGCGTTCGCCAATTTCAGGCGCTTCTCGCCTGCGACAGGAGAAGGCCGTCGCTCATGTCCGAACTAGTATCGGCATGCGTTAAGTCATGGAAGCTGCTGATCGCAGCGGGTCGTCCTAACAGATAGCCCTGCACCTCGTCGCAAAGTTCGTCCCGCAGGAATTGCAATTCAGCATCGGTCTCAACACCCTCGGCGAGGACAGGCAAACCAAGGCCGCGGCCAAGCCCCAATACGGCCCGTACAATGGTGGCCGCCTGCCCGTTGGAATTAACCGACTTGATGAACGAGCCGTCGATCTTGATCTTGTCGAATGGAAAGGCGCGCAAATTCGACAGCGAGGAATAGCCGGTGCCGAAATCGTCCATGGCGATGCGAATACCGAGCGCCTTGATCTGCCGCAATGTAGTCAGTGCCCGGTTAAAATCGCGAACCAGCGCCGTCTCGGTGATCTCGATCTCCAGACGGCATGCCGGAAGGCCGGTTTCGAGCAGGATGCGGTGCAATTCTCGGACAAAATTGTCGTTGTACAGTTGGACTACCGAAACGTTGACGGCCACCATCAATGGTCGTGTCCATGTCGCGGCTTCGCGGCAGGCTGTCTTCAATACCCAATCCCCGATCTCCATGATTGCGCCGCCTTCCTCCGCGATCGGGATAAAAACGGCCGGGGAAATATCACCGCGCATCGGATGTTTCCAGCGCAGTAATGCTTCGAACCCGATAGTGTTCCCGCCCTGAATCTCCTTCTGGGGCTGGAACACCAGCCGCAATTCATTGCGCGCTATCGCGAGCCGCAGGTCGTGTTCGAGCATTCGGCGTTCGCGAACCTCGATCCCCATCTTTGCCTCGAAGAAGCGATAGGTATTGCGGCCTTCGCTCTTGGCTCGATAGAGGGCCGTATCGGCGTGCGTGAGAAGCGACTGACGGTCCGTCGCATCGTCAGGATAGAGGGCTATGCCGATGCTCGTCGAGATGCTGTTGGCGTCGGGCGTTTCGCTTATCGCGCGTAGCGCCTCGAGGATGCTCTCGGCAAGCCGGCTTGCCGCGCCCGGATTTGTTACTCCCGGCATCAAAACGGCAAATTCGTCGCCGCCCAGGCGCGCCATCATCTGACGCCCGCTGAGTACCGCCTTAACGCGCGAAGCCACCGTCTGCAAAACGGTGTCGCCTGCGGCGTGACCGAACAGATCGTTGACCTCCTTGAACCGGTCGAGATCGAGGCAGAGCACAGCCAGACTATTTCCCTCGGCGAGGGCAAGCTCCTGGTCGAGCCTCGCGTTAAAATGGCTGCGATTGGGAAGCGAAGTCAGTGCGTCATGATGTGCGAGATAGCGTATGTGTTGCTCGGCCTCCTTTCGGGATTGCAGATCGCGGACAGCGACAACATGGTGAGGCCGTCCAGCAAAATTGACCGGCCGCAGGATCAACTCAACTGGCGTCATCAAGCCATCGAGACGGCGCAGTTCCGTTTCAACGGACTGGCCGGATCCAGACAGCAGCTTGGCGCGAGCAACCGGGTTCGGAAAACAGCGCTCGAGCCTTGCCCCGACGAGCTCGGCAGCCGACAAGCCCGCCAGAAGTGCAAAGCTTGTATTAATTGAGACAATTAGCTCTCCGTCGCAAACCAGCAATCCCTCGACCGATGCATTGGCGAGATCGCGCATCCGCTCGACTTCCAGTTCCGAGCGCCGATGATCGAGGACGTCAAGTACTACGCCTGCGAGCGCCAATCCGAGAATGGCGAGGCTCGCGATCGCAACCCCGGCCGCAAGCCATCCGACCGGCAGCGCCGACGGCGAAACCTCGACGGTGGGATCGGGAATGATGGAAACGGCACCCATCGCGGTGAAGTGGTGGCTGCAAATTGCGAGCGTCAGCAGCAGGGCGCCCCCAATCCTCCATTTCAGCTTCTTGTCATGAAGGCCGACCGGAAGGGCAATCGCGCCGATTATCGCGCCGAGCGCGATCGATGCAGCAACGAGCACCGGGTCCCACAGGATGATGCCGGCGATCTCAAACGCAGCCATCCCCGTGTAGTGCATCGCCGCAATGCCGCCGGCCATGATGGCGCCGCCGCCCCACGGCCCATGGCGCCAGTTCGGAACGATCGATACGGCGAGCCCGGCGCCGGTAAGCAGAATCGCCGCGATCAGCGACAAGATGGTTAGTTCAATATTGTAGCCGCTCGGAATACCCGGCGTGAACGCAAGCATGGCGATGAAGTGCGTCGCCCAGATACCGAAACCGGTGGATATGGCGGATACGGCCAACCACACGCCTCGCATTTTACCGCGAGATTGGCGGGCGTGGCGAAGCAAATTGATCGCTGCAAATGACGCCAGGAGACACACGATGGCTGCGAGACCCACTAGCTTCAAGTCGTGCGCAGTGGCGATGCAGGTGTAGACCTTCAGCATTTAATCACCCGGCAATGGCGGAGATAGCGCGATTGCGAGCGAAAGTAAGGAAAACTCCGTAAGAACGGGTAAATCCAACCATTCGAGCAAATAAGGGCCCGCCCGAACATATATGCCCGACCACCTGAATCTGCCGTCAGTCATCGTCTCCGCGACCGATATTCCGCGAGAAACCTGCAACCGCGGGGCCGGTACGTTCACCCGGCGTTAACGCTCATTGCATGCCATCCCTTTTACAGGCGGAATAGCAAGATTCGGGTACAAGCAGGCTCGTGGAGGACGAACCTCATTCAGATGTTGGGTCGTGCGTTCCTGGAAGAGGCCGGGTTTAGGGTCAACACGGCCGATTCAGCCGCGAAGGCGATGGATAAACCGGCCTTAGTGTCCGGCGGCCTCGATGCCGTGATCGGTCGGCATCATTCCTGACTGGTGCCGCTCATATAGGCCGGAAACCAGCCCTCGAAGCCGGCCTTGAGCGACGCGATCGAGACCGGGGCTTCGCCCGAGATCGCGATCGTCTCGCCGCCGGTGGTGCCGATGCGAACACATGGCACGTCGGCGCCTTTCATTTTCGCCAGCACCCGCCCCGCGTCGTCCGCGCGCACGGTGACGAGGTAGCGCGCCTGGTCTTCGCCGAACCAGTAAGCATGCGGCACGATCGCCGCGGGAGCAGCCAACAGCTGCGCGCCGATGCCGCTTGCGATCGCCATCTCCGCGAGCGCGATCAGGAGGCCACCGTCGGAGAGATCATGCACCGCGGTCGCGGTGCCGGCGTGGATCATGCCGCGCACCACACAGCCGTTGCGCTTCTCGGCCGCCAGGTCGACCGGCGGCGGCGCGCCCTCTTCGCGGCCGCAGATGTCGCGCAGATAGACCGACTGGCCGAGCCAGCCATGGGTGTCGCCGATCAGCAGGATCGCCTCGCCCTCGGCCTTGAACGCAAGCGACGCCGATTTCGTGAAATCGTCGAGCAGGCCGACGCCGCCGATCGAGGGCGTCGGCAGGATGCCGCGGCCGTTGGTCTCGTTGTAGAGCGAGACGTTGCCGGAGACGACGGGGAAATCGAGCGCGCGGCAGGCTTCCGAAATGCCCTTCAGGCAACCGACGAACTGGCCCATGATTTCGGGGCGTTCCGGATTGCCGAAATTGAGATTGTCGGTGATCGCCAGCGGCCGGCCGCCGACCGCGGTGATGTTGCGCCAGGCCTCCGCCACCGCCTGCTTGCCGCCTTCGAACGGGTCGGCCTCGCAATAGCGCGGGGTGACGTCCACCGTGAGCGCCAGCCCCTTCGGCCCGTCCTGCACCCGTACCACCGCCGCGTCGCCGCCGGGGCGCTGCACGGTATTGCCGAGGATGACGTGGTCATATTGCTCCCACACCCAGCGCTTCGAGCAGAGTTCGGGCGTGGCGATCAGTGTTTCCAGCGCCGCCGAGACCGTCATCGGCGCGGCGACCTCGCGCGCATGGATCACCGGCAACGGCGCCGAGGCGACATGCGGCCGGTCGTAGAGCGGCGCCTCGTCGCCCAGTTCCTTGATCGGCAGGTCGGCCATCACGTCGCCGCCATGCTTGACCACGAAACGCTTGCTCGGCGTGGTGTAGCCGACCACCGCGAAATCCAGCCCCCATTTGCGGAAGATCGCTTCGGCCTCTTTTTCCTTCTCGGGCTTGAGCACCATGAGCATGCGCTCCTGGCTTTCCGACAGCATCATCTCATAGGCGCTCATGCCGGTTTCGCGGGTCGGCACCGCGTCGAGATCGAGATCGACGCCGAGATCGCCCTTGGCGCCCATCTCGACCGCCGAACAGGTCAGGCCCGCCGCACCCATGT
>JBAUUA010001315.1:0-2488 GCA_049582465.1 Bradyrhizobium sp.
AATTCGGCATGGCCGGGCGCGTCGATCAGCACGATGTCGCGCGATCCCGTGCGGAAGCGGATCTGCGTGGTGTCGATGGTGATGCCCTGGTCGCGTTCGGTCTGCAGCGCATCGAGCAGGAACGACCATTCGAACGGCATGCCGCGCCGGGCGCTGACCGCTTTGAGCATTTCGAGCTTGCCCTCGGGCAGACTGCCGGTCTCGTGCAACAGACGCCCCACCAGCGTTGACTTGCCGTGGTCGACATGGCCGACGATGACGATGCGGACCTGCGGGCGGGTGGTGCCGTTGGGCGTTGCGGATACCGCTGACGGGACGATCATGTTCATCGGAGCACCTGATTAGGTTCAGAGATAGCCAGCGACGCGCAGCCGCTCGAAAGCGTCTTCGGTCTCGTGGTCGAGCGCGCGGCCCGCGCGTTCCGGCACCTTGGTGCTGTCGAGCTCGATCAGGATCTCCTCGATGCTCGCGGCGTTCGAGGTTACGGGATTGGTGATGTCCTGATCGCCCAGCGAGCGATAGCGTTTGCCGTTCTTGGCAAGATAAAGCGGGATGATCGGGATGTTTTCGCGCTTGGTGTAGGCCCAGATGTCGGCCTCGGTCCAATGCAGGATCGGGTGGATGCGCAAATGCGCGCCCGGCGGCGGCGAGGCGTTGAACTGGTCCCAGAATTCGGGCGGCTGGTCGCGCACGTCCCATCCGCCTTCGGTGCCGCGCGGCGAGAACACCCGCTCCTTCGCGCGGGTCGCCTCTTCGTCGCGGCGGATGCCGGCGATCAAGCCGTCAAAGCCGTATTTGGCGAGCGCGAGTTTCAGCCCGTCGGTCTTGCGCGCCGCCGATCGCGCGGCCGGCGGCAGGGTCGGATCGATGGTTTCCAGCGGCGGACACGGCTCGACCCTGAGATCGAGCTCCCATTCCTTGCCGTAGCGATCGCGGAACGCATACATCTCCGGAAATTTCTTGCCGGTGTCGACGTGAAGCGCGGGGAACGGCACGCGGCCGAAGAAGGCCTTGCGCGCCAGCCAGATCATCACGTTGGAGTCCTTGCCCAGCGACCACAGCAGCGCAAGCTTCTTCAGCCGCGCGAAGGCCTCGCGGAAGATGTAGATGCTCTGCGCCTCCAGCGCGTCGAGGTGATCCATGGTGGGCTCAAGTGGGCGGCCATTGGTCGAAATTTGCTGGACCGATGAACCCTCAGGCCTATCGGACCAAGGCAACGGGTTTTTGACGGAGTCGTCGTTGAGAAGATGCATCTCTGGACCTTGGCCGCTGGAGGCGAAAATTCTATAGTTGCGCCGCAACAGGGAAGAAATAAATTTCCCTTTGCGAGGGTTGATCGAGACATATATAGAAAATAATTCTAGTCAACCCCGGAAGTCGGGGCAGCGAGTGTCGCATGCGATTCCTGCCGGTATTTCTTGATCTGCAAGCCGGTCCCGTGCTGCTCGTCGGCGCGGGCGATCTGGCGCAGACGAAGCTGCGGCTGCTCGCCGCCGCGGGTGCGCGCGTTCGCTGGTACCCGACCGATGGCCATCATGATCTGCGCGATCTTGCGGCCGCCGAGGCGGCGCGGATCGAGCTTGCGACGGGCGATCCACTTGCCGCCGATCTCACCGGCGTCATCGCCATCCTCTGCGCGGGCGCGGGCGACATTGGAGCTTTGATGTCGGCGCGCGCCAAGGCGGTTGGCCTGCCCGTGAACGTCATGGACGACCTCGCGCATTCGACCTTCATCTTTCCCGCCATCGTCGATCGCGGCGATGTCGTGGTCGCCGTGGGCACCAGCGGAACGTCGCCGGTGGTGGCGCGCCGGGTGCGCGAACGCATCGAAGCAGTGCTGCCGGCGCGGATCGGCGATCTCGCCTCCTTCATCGGCCGCTGGCGCAAAACGATCCACGGCCGCATCGCCGAATTCCCGCTGCGCCGCCGCTTCTGGGAGCGCGTGGTCGATGGCCCGATCGGCGCGCTGGTTCTCGCCGGACGCGCGGACGAAGCCGAAGCGGCATTGAAGGATATTGCCGATCCCGGCGCCTTTGCCGGTGCGACGGATGGCGGCAAGGCCGAGGGCCGGGTGACGCTGGTCGGCGCCGGTCCGGGCGATCCCGATCTTCTCACCGTCAAGGCACTGCGCGCGCTGCAGGACGCCGATGTGATTTTCTACGATGAACTGGTCTCGCCCGAGGTGCTCGATCGCGCCCGCCGCGATGCGTCACGCATTCCCGTCGGCCGCCGCGTCGGCAAGCCCGGCATCGGCCAGGACGCGATCAACAAACGGATGATCGAGGCGGCGAGATCAGGCCAGCGTGCCGTGCGGCTGAAGGGCGGAGATTCCTTCGTGTTCGGCCGCGGCGGCGAGGAAGTCGAAGCCCTGCGCGAGGCCGGTGTCGCCTATTCGATCATTCCCGGCATTACCGCGGGCCTCGGCGCCGCCGCGCAGTTCGAAGTGCCGCTCACCTTTCGCCACGAGGCGCTGCGCATCACCTTCCTC
>JBAUUA010001316.1:0-1514 GCA_049582465.1 Bradyrhizobium sp.
CGGCCAGCGCGCAGCGCAGGATCTTGGCCCGGACCGGCTGGCCCTCGATCGGCATCTCGCACCACGCGCCGGGAAACGGCGACAGCCCGTGAACATGACGCAGCACCGCGCGCGCAGGCTTGTTCCAGTCGATCCGCGCCTCGGCCTTGTCGATCTTGGCGGCGTAGCTGACGCCCTGCTCGCTCTGTTTGGTGAGTTGCAGCATGCCGCGCTCCAGCGCGCCGATCGCGCGCACCATCAGGTCGCCGCCGAGCCGCGCCAGCGCGTCGTGCAGATCGGCAGCCGTCATCGCATCGGTGATCGCGATGCGTTCGGCCATCGCGACGTCGCCGGTATCGAGGCCAACGTCCATCTTCATCGCCATCACGCCGGTTTCCGCATCGCCCGCCATGATGGCGCGGTTGATCGGCGCCGCGCCGCGCCAGCGCGGCAGCAGCGAGGCGTGCAGGTTGAAGCAGCCGAGCTTTGGCGTATCGAGAATGGCCTGGGGCAGGATCATGCCATAGGCGACGACCACGGCGGCATCGGCGTCGTGGGCGCGGAATTCTTCCAGCGCCTCCGGCGTCTTCAGCGTCTTCGGCGTCACCACGGGGATGCCGAGCCGCCGCGCCTCCTGCTCGACCGGGGTGTGCTGCAGCTTCATGCCGCGCCCGGCCGGCTTTGCCGCGCGGGTGTAGACGGCGGCGATCTCATGGCCATGGGCCACGAGTTCCAGCAGCGTCGGCACCGCGAATTCGGGCGTGCCCATGAAGATCAAGCGGAGGGACATGGAAATGGAAAATCCCCGAGACGACTAAGTTTACCCGTCATGGCCGGAGCATAGTAGTCTGCTTTGCGCAGACTACGTAAACTTGTCTGCACTCCCGGCCATCCACGTTCTTCGTCCCTGCGAGCGAGAAAGAACGTGGATGCCCGGCACAAGGCCGGGCATGACGGCTGTTGGAAAGAGGGCCTACTCCGCCGCCCGCTTCGCGGCCTTGGCGAATTTCTTCAGCACGCGGTCGCGCTTGAGCTTCGACAGATAGTCCACGAACAGGACGCCGTTGAGATGGTCGATCTCGTGCTGGATGCAGGTGGCGAACAGGCCCTCGGCGTTTTCCTCATGCACCTTGCCGTCGAGATCGGTGAAGCGCACCCGCACGTTCGCCGGCCGCTCCACTTCCTCGTAATATTCGGGGATCGACAGGCAGCCTTCCTCGTAGACGGAGATCTCCTCCGACGAGGACAGAATCTCCGGATTGATGAAGACCCGCGGCTGCGGCTTGGTCTCGCCGTCCTCGCTCTTCTTGGCGAGATCCATCGTGATCAGCCGCACCGGCCGGGCGACCTGGATCGCGGCGAGCCCGATCCCGGGCGCGTCGTACATGGTCTCGAACATGTCGTCGGCGAGCTTGCGGATCTCCGAGGTGACCTTTTCGATCGGCTTGGAGACCAGCCGCAACTGCTTGTCCGGCAGGATGACGATTTCTCGGAGTGCCATGATGTCTCTGGATGCCTTGGCGGGCGATTTAAGC
>JBAUUA010001317.1:0-4314 GCA_049582465.1 Bradyrhizobium sp.
GCCAGGAGATCAGCTGGGGCACCACCACTCGGGCTCTCGGATGAACATCGTGAAAAAGAACAAACCCGCGACGCCACAGCAGCATTAATGACATCACACGCTGCCTGACGTCGTCCGCCGTCAAATCGTCATTCCAATCGTGCGATTCGATGTTCCAAAGCACGACCTTCAATCCGAGGCGCCGGAAAAATGGCCCGCTATCGGAGGGACGCTGGCCGTAGGGCGGACGAAACGCCGGAACGTAGGATTCCGGCAGCGTCTCCTTGATGAGGCTCGCGGTGGACGAGATCGAGTCTTGCCATTGCGGCCATAAAGCGTGGGATTTGTGCACCCATCCGTGATCGCCGACGCACAAGCCGGAATAGAGGGCTTTCATCGCGCCGGCGGAGGTTTCCTGCAAACGCTCCTGGAATGTCTTACCCATCACGAAGAATAGCGCATTCACCCGATTGTCGCGGAGCATCTCGATCGTGCGGTCCGTATCCTCGGCATTTGGCTCGGGGTGCCCCGGGCCCCGCGTTGGACCGTCGTCAAACGACAGCAGGAAATGGCGATCGCGCAATCCCCACCCCGCAAATTCATTATCGTTGAGGCTCTCGACCTCGCTGTTGAAACGCGGGAACACGGCCGCCAGCCTGAGCAGTTCGTCCAGGTAGGAACGCTGAAATTGCGTTGCGTCGTCGAACCACGACCCGTAGCGCGGTTCAATGCTAGTAGAGGAAAATGCTTCCGCCTTCTCTCGGAGGTCGTTCGGATTGGAATTTGTTGGGCAAAACGCTTCATGGGCAGCGCAAGCGGCAGAAGCCATCGCATAGTTTCCGGCCAGGATCTTCCACAGTTTGCGCCGCAGACCCTGAATTGAGGCGATGTCCATTGCACCACCGACCCGCAGCCGAGCTTTCAAGTCGTCATTGTTCAGCTTTTCGCTTTCGACGAGCGCGTGGGCAAAGGCCAGGATTTCGGCGCGCGATGCAAGATCGAATTCCGCAGCGGAACTGATGGAATCCGGCCACAAGGCACGATTGGGAGTCATTTGTCCGGGCGGCTCCCCGGCGAGAATCCTTGCAGGTGCAGAGCAAAGAAGAATGGTGATCAGCGCGGCTTGGCGTGCCCAACTGGAAATCACTTGAAACCTCGCTGCAATGCCCTCTATCGCAGATTATGGATATCGGCGAATCATGGACCCGGATTCGGTGCGAGGAAGGAAGCGGCTTGCACCAGGATAGGAACCCAACACCTGATGCCCGCTCCCGACAGCGCGGATAGTTTTGTCAGGACCAGCGGCCCAAGTGAAGAGCTTCGGACCGGCATTTGTTCCACCACGAAGCGTCAATGCCTGAGCCGCGGCACAATCGTGGGCGCGGATCAGAACGGCGGGAAGTCGGTGCGATCAGCGCCGAGCCGTATTTCGAACTCGAAATGCGCTGGCACGGCCTGCTTCGGCCGTTCGAAGCCTTCGAATTGTCCGATGGTTCTCGGCCCCTTCCGCTCGTCGCTGCCCGCGCAACGCTGCGGGCCGCGCCGGTCGATCTTTGGGAAACTGCACAAACCCCGAAAACCGTCACAGGCCGCGGTCGTGCCAGAGCACGCTAGTGGGCCGTCATCCAGGCCCGGGCTTCGCGCTGCGCCGTGGCGATCTCGACCTCGGACATCAGTTCGGCGACTTCGCGGCGGAGCCGAATGGCGTCGGCACGGCCTTTCAGGGCCGCGAGATTGAACCACTTATGCGCCGCGACCAGATTGACGACGCCGGAACGGCCGCTCGCCCAGTACAGACCACGTTCGAACAACACGTCGGGGATCGCGCTCGCTTCCACCGGTATTGCCGTATCCTGATCGATGTGCCCCTGAAACATCCGCCATCTCCTTTTTCTTGTTGTTGCCGCGCGGCTTTCCCGACCGCGGCTCCTGTCCGACTGCAAAACGTCCTGCTATTCCCCACGCCGTTTGCCGGCTTGTTAGGATGATCATGACCGATCAAACTTGAATGGCAGTTTAAGCATCGCGATGAATCCGCCGTAAACGCATTGCCCCGCCTTCGCCGGTAAAGTGGCAGAAAGGCTTATCTTATCGGGGTTTCCGGCGTTCGCAGGATTCGGTTTACCCTGCGGTTTTCGCGAAACGATAACCATGACGGCAATGGCGAGGCGGGTGTGGCGCACACGGCGCGCCGCGGCCTCGCTCGCGTCATGCCGGACCGATCGAAGGCGAGCCTGGCTGCGGTTGACGACGGCGGAGTGCTCAGCCGACGCACCAAGAGCCCCCGGCCCTCGCGCGCCGTGGACGATCAGATCAACAATGGGATTAGGGAAATCGAAGGTGCCGGGCAACAAAGGCGCCGGCTTTGGGAACGAGGGCGTCGGCGAACACGTCAGGACCAAATTTCACGTTGGGCCGGGAGGCCCGGTGAAATTGCGGAACTCAAGGAGATCCGCACCGAACGAAGAAAACCTGTTTCTTCTGCCGGACCGGTTTCCGATCGAGCGCCTGAGCCCTTCGAAAGGTCGATCCAGCCGATTGACCTGATGTCTCGCCGACACCCTCTTTCGTCGACCAGAGCCGCCTATCTAAAATCTGCTTCGAGAAGCAGACCGTCCTGGAGGCTCGTGTGACGTGCCGGCATCAAGCCGCCGGCAATTTTTAAGAAGCGAAAGTTACTTCTTCTTCTTGGCGACCTTGCGGGTCTTCTTCGCAGTCTTCTTCACTGCGCTCTTCGCCTTCTTCGCCTTCTTAGCTTTCTTGGCCATGTTGCCCTCCTAATTGAGATGACTTAATCGCTGCGTGCACTCGGGAATCGAAATGCACTCATCCCGAATACACCAACACATTGAAAAAAACAGCGTCCGGCTTAAGGAAGTGTTGACGCGCGACGTGAGAGCGAACGACGCAAGCCGTTCGACAACGCGATAAAGCATCGGCATGACGACGCCGATTGCCCGCGAAAAACCGCGCGCTTCGATTGTAAATTTTGCAAGAATCGCCTGTGCTTTAAGTGTTTTCGTCAATCACGCATTCAGCGCGTGATGTGTGCGCAACATCGTCGCACGGCGTCGGGACCGGTGAAAGGTGTCCCGCGCGGACTCTGAGTCGCGAAGTTTGGCAACAAAAAAATTTTCACGCTCACCGGCCTCGCGTCTCATCGTCGCTCGCCAAAATCGGATTTCTGAGCGAATTGCGCGCCGCCGATTCGGGAGCGGAAGCGTTCGTCGCGCGTGCGAACTTTGCGATTTATGGTGAACGATCGGTGCACGCGCGCATGCGAGACGCGCGCGCGACCCTCCGCCGACGACGATGCCGGCGTCGACGCCGACCGATTTCAGATGCCGAGTTTGGATTTGAGCAGATCGTTGACGGCCTGCGGGTTGGCCTTGCCGCCCGATGACTTCATCACCTGGCCGACGAACCAGCCGACGAGTTGCGGCTTGGCTTTCGCCTGCGCGACCTTCTCGGGATTGGCCGCGATGATGTCGTCGACCACCTTCTCGATCGCGCCGAGGTCGGTGACCTGCTTCATGCCGCGCGCTTCGACCAGCGCGCGGGGGTCGCCGCCCTCCTGCCAGACGATCTCGAACAGGTCCTTTGCGATCTTGCCGGAGATGGTGCCCTCGCCGATCAGCTCGACGATGCTTCCGAGCTGCTCGGCCGACACCGGCGAGCCGGAAATGTCCTGGCCTTCCTTGTTGAGCCGCCCGAACAGTTCATTGATGACCCAGTTGGCGGCGAGCTTGCCGTCGCGGCCCTTGTCCGCAAGCTTCGCCAGCACGGTTTCATAGAAGCCTGCGCTTTCACGCTCCGCCACCAGCACGCTGGCGTCATAGGGCGAGAGGCCGAGATCGACGATGAAACGCGCCTTCTTCTGGTCCGGCAGTTCCGGCAAGCCCGCCTTCAGCTCGGCGACATAGGCCTCGCTGAACTCCAGCGGCAGCAGGTCGGGATCCGGGAAGTAGCGGTAGTCGTGCGCCTCTTCCTTGGTGCGCATCGAGCGGGTCTCGCCCTTGTTGGGATCGAACAGCCGGGTTTCCTGGTCGATGGCGCCACCGTCCTCGATGATCCCGATCTGGCGCCGCGCCTCGTACTCGATCGCCTGGCCGATAAAGTTAATCGAGTTCATGTTCTTGATTTCGCAGCGGGTGCCGAGCGGCCCTCCCGGCTTGCGCACGGAGACGTTGACGTCGGCGCGCAGGGAACCCTTCTCCATGTCGCCGTCGCAGGTGCCGAGATAGCGCAGGATCGAGCGCAGCTTGGTCACATAGGCCTTCGCCTGCTCCGACGAGCGGATGTCGGGCTTGGAGACGATCTCCATCAGCGCGACGC
>JBAUUA010001318.1:0-3934 GCA_049582465.1 Bradyrhizobium sp.
TGAGGCCGCCCCCTTGTAGCACAGTGGTGTGGCTCAGTGCGCGCCGTGCGCCATGGTTTCGGCGCCGTGGCCCCAGACATAGATGCAGACGAACAGGAACAGCCAGACCACGTCGACGAAATGCCAGTACCAGGCGGCGAATTCGAAGCCGAGATGCTGGGTCGGCGTGAAATGCCCGGCATAGGCGCGGATCAGGCAGACGGTCAGGAAGATGGTGCCAATCAGCACGTGGAAGCCGTGGAAGCCGGTCGCCATGAAGAAGGTGGCGCCGTAGATATTGCCGGCGAACGAGAACGCGGCGTGGCTGTATTCATAGGCCTGAACGCAGGTGAAGGTCGCGCCCAGCAGGATGGTGAGGATCAGGCCATATTTCAGGCCCTGGCGATCGTTCTCGAGCAGCGCGTGATGCGCCCAGGTCACCGTGGTGCCCGAGGTCAGCAGGATCAGCGTGTTCAACAGCGGCAGATGCCAGGGATCGAAGGTCTCGATGCCCTTGGGCGGCCAAACCCCGCCAAACAGCGCCTCGCGGGTGGCGTGGACGGGATCGCCGGGAAACAGTGAGGAGTTGAAGAAGGCCCAGAACCAGGCGACGAAGAACATCACTTCGGAAGCGATGAACAGGATCATGCCGTAGCGGTGGCTGATCTGCACCACGCGGGTATGGTCGCCCTTGTACTGAGCCTCGCGGATTACATCCGTCCACCAGCTCGCCATGGTGTAGAGCACGCCGATGGTGCCGACGCCGAAGATGATCGGCGCCGCCGACGTCAGGTGGTGCATCCAGGTGATGGCGCCGAGCGCCATGATGAAGGCCGAAATGGAGCCGACGATCGGCCACGGGCTCGGGTCGACGAGGTGGTAGTCGTGATGCTTGACTTGCGCCGTAGCCATTTCGGTCTCTCTCCGTTAGCGGTGCCTATTCGGCACGTATTCCTCTCAAAAATCAAACCCCGGGAAGTCCCGGGATCTGCCCCAGCCCCCGGTCAGAGGGCTCCCTTGCGTTTGTCCGGCTCGCTCGCGGCAACCGGCTGCGGCGCCGGCTCGCGGACGGGATAGAAGGTATAGGACAAGGTGATGGTGTTCAGCCCTTCATTGTCGCTGTCGTTGACGATCGAGGGATCGACATAGAACACCACCGGCATCTCGCGTTTCTCGCCCGGCGCCATGGTCTGTTCGGTGAAGCAGAAGCAGTTGATCTTCTGGAAATAGGCCCCGACGGTCAGCGGCGCGACGTTGTAGGCCGCCTGCCCGGTCGTGGTCCGCGCCGACTGGTTGGTCACGGTGTAGTACACGGTGACGACCTGGCCGATCCTGACCTCGATCTCGGTCTGCTCCGGCTCGAATTTCCACGGCAAGCCGCCCGCGACGTTGGAATCGAAGCGCACCGCGATCTTGCGCGAAAGCGGCGCCGCCGAAGGCGCCGAGGTCGCGACCTGGGTGGTGCCGTTGAAGCCGGTGGCGCGGCAGAACCAGTTGTAGAACGGCACCGCCGCATAGGACGCGCCGACCATCAGCACCACGACGAACCCGCAGATCGCGGCCACCAGCGCATCGCGACCGAGACGCGGCTTCGCCTTCAGGCCTTCCTTCAGGCTTTCCTCGGCGTTTTCGGCCGGCTCTCGCGGCATCGTGGGCTCTTTATCCATGGCCATCACATCATTTCATCGCATCATCGGTCACATGGGCCGCACGAGCACGGCCGGCCCCTTGACCATGGTGACCGCGAAAAACAGCACGACGAGAACGCCGAGCGCGAGCGCGATGGCGATCGAGCGCTGGCGACGGCTTTTCTTCTGCGCCTCGGTGAGGACGATTCCGTCTGGCTGCTGCTTGTCCGCCATTGGCTCGCCATGCGCCCCCTACCAGACCAGTGGTGCGATAGCGCGGACGACAACCTCGATCAGCAAGGTTGCGAACAGCGCGAACAGATAGAAGATCGAGAAGGCGAACAGCCGCCGCGTGGCGCGCAGCGCCTCGCGGCCCTCGCGGTGGCGATAGACGTTGATCGCCAGCGTCAGCATGCCGGCGCCGAGAATGAGCGAGGTCACGCCATAGACCGCGTCGAAATAGCCGAGCGGCCAGGGCGAGAACGCGGTCGCGACCAGCACGATGGTATAGAGCAGGATCTGCAGCCGCGTCACATCGGGGCCGGCGACCACGGGCAGCATCGGCACGCCGGCGCGCGCATAGTCGTCGCTGCGGAACAGCGCCAGCGCCCAGAAATGCGGCGGGGTCCAGAAGAAAATGATCAGGAACAGCAGCCATGGCTCGACCGACAGCGAACCGGTCGCCGCCGCCCACGCCACCACCGGCGGCAGCGCCCCCGCCGCACCCCCGATCACGATGTTCTGCGCGGTCCAGCGCTTCAGCACCATGGTGTAGATCACGACATAGAAGAAGATCGTGAACGCCAGGAGGGCGCCGGCGATCCAGTTGACGAGGATGCCGAGCGTCATCACCGCGAAGAAGGCCAGCGTCATGCCGAACGCGAGCGCTTCCGGTTTGGTGACGCGGCCGCGCGGAATCGGCCGGTTGGCGGTGCGCGACATCCTGGCGTCGATGTCGCCTTCGAGCGCCATGTTGAGCGCGCCGGAGGCGCCGGCACCGACCGCGATGCAAAGGATCGAGGTGAATGCCAGCACCGGATGAAGATGGCCCGGCGCGATCGCGAGACCGACCAGCGCGGTGAAGATCACCAGCGACATCACCCGCGGTTTCAAGAGCGCGATGTAATCGGCGACGTCGGCCTCGGAAATCCGGGGCGACGACAGTTCGATGGCGTTGTTCTCGATAACCGACAAGATGGGTCTCGCTTCCTAGAGCTGCGCAGGCACGACCGGGCGCCTGGGCATCCGCATGTTTACTGCACGCGCGGCAGCACTTCGAACTGATGGAACGGCGGCGGCGACGACAGCGTCCATTCCAGCGTGGTGGCACCCGCTCCCCACGGATTGTCGGCGGCCTGCTGCTTGCGCACGAAGGCGTCGACCACGCCGTAGATGAAGATCAGCACGCCGAAGCCAGAGATGTAGGAGCCGATCGAGGACACCAGGTTCCAGCCGGCGAACGCGTCGGGATAATCGACGTAGCGGCGCGGCATGCCGGAGAGGCCGAGGAAGTGCTGCGGGAAGAACACCAGGTTGACGCCGATGAAGGTGACCCAGAAGTGCAGCTTGCCGATGGTCTCGTTGTACATGTAGCCCGACATTTTAGGGAACCAGTAGTACCATCCGGCGAAGATGCCGAACACGGCGCCGAGCGACAGCACGTAGTGGAAGTGCGCGACCACGTAGTAGGTATCCTGCAGGACGCGGTCGACGCCGGCGTTGGCGAGCACCACGCCGGTAACGCCGCCGACCGTGAACAGGAAGATGAAGCCGATCGCCCACAGCATCGGGGTGCGGAACTCGATCGAGCCGCCCCACATCGTGGCGATCCAGGAGAAGATCTTCACGCCGGTCGGCACCGCGATCACCATGGTGGCGGCGACGAAATAGGCCTGCGTCGCCGAGGACATGCCGACCGTATACATGTGGTGCGCCCACACCACGAAGCCGATACCGCCGATCGCAACCATCGCATAGGCCATGCCGAGATAGCCGAACACCGGCTTCTTGGAGAAGGTCGAGACGATCTGGCTGACCATGCTGCTCACCGACCGCAATTTCGGCACCACGTTCTTCTCGCCGGAGGGCGGCGGCGACCCGGTGCTGTTCCAGCATCTGTTCTGGTTCTTCGGCCACCCCGAAGTCTACATCCTGGTGCTGCCGGGCTTCGGCATGATCAGCCAGGTGGTCTCGACCTTCTCGCGGAAGCCGGTGTTCGGCTATCTGGGGATGGCCTATGCGATGGTGGCGATCGGCGGCATCGGCTTTGTGGTGTGGGCGCACCACATGTACACGGTCGGCATGTCGCCGGCGACGCAGGCCTATTT
>JBAUUA010001319.1:0-3151 GCA_049582465.1 Bradyrhizobium sp.
ATGCTGAAGGGGACTGGGATGCTTTCCGCGCTGATCGGTATTTTGATTATCGTCGTCTTCGGCGCCATCTGTTTCTGGGCGATCGATAAATTCGCCCGTGACCGCCGGCTGGCGCAGCTTCTCAAGCTGCTCGTCGTGCTGATCTGCATCGGGGCTATCCTGCAAAGGGTGCTGCCGCTGCTGGGCATGTCCGGGCTCTAGCCCCTCGCCAATTCCATCAAGCGCGCGACCATCGGCGAGCCCGCATCAGCCAGCGGCGCAATCGCCGTGAAATGGTTGGCGCCGGGGATGACGCCGAACCGGGTCGCGATGCCGGCCGCACCCCACTGCTCGACGATTGTCCGGCTCTGCCTGAAATATTCGGCGCTTTCGTTTTCACCGACCACCGCGTCAAGGCTCCCGCGCGCCGGCGTTTTCCAGAACAACGGGCTCGCGGCTCTCGCGGTTGCGTCCTCGAGACCCATTGCCTTGTTGATCGATGTTCCGACCAGCGGCCCCAAATCGAACAGACCCGAAATGGCATAGGCTGCAACCACGAGATCGCGCGGCAATGAAGCATCATAGGCCTGCCAGTCGGTCGCCAGCATGCAGGCCGCGAGATGTCCGCCGGCGGAATGGCCGCTGACGACGAGGGAGCGGCCGAGCCGCGCCAATTCACGCGTCGCCATCCGCATCTCGTGAATAATCTCATCGACGGTGACGGCGGGACACAGGTCATAGCTCGGAATAGCGACGCTGATCCCATGGGCATTCAGGCCACCGGCTAAATGACTGAAAAAGGAGCCGTCCAGCGCCTGCCAGTAGCCGCCATGGATGAAGACGACCAGCGGCCCTTCATCGTTGCCGGGAAACAGATCGATGCGGTTCCGCGCGCCCGGACCATAAGTAATGACGCGCGGGGTGTGCCGCTCGCGGTAGGCGGCCGCGTCCTTTGCCCAGCCTGACATGATCGCAGGGTTTTCCGGGACCCGCGCCCGGTTGTTGTATTCGACCTCGTAGTCGATATCGGCGCTCAAGGCGCGACTAACCCCGCTTTTGCGCGGACTTCTGCGCCGAGGCCTTGGTCTTGGCGAGCAGCCGCATCAATTCGCGGACGTCCTTCGGCGTCAGATCGGAAAAGATGTCGGCGATCCAGGTCTCGTGCTCGGCGGCCATCTTGCGAAACTCGGCGCGGCCGGCCTTCGTCAGCCGGATCACCTGCACGCGCCGGTCGGTGTCCGACGTCCGCCGGTCGAGATGGCCTGACTCAACGAGGCGCTCGACCAGCCCGGTGACGTTGCCGTTGCTGACCATCATCCGCTTCGAGACATCCGACAGCGTCATGCCTTCCGGCGCCTTGTCGAGCTGGGCCATCAGGTCGAAGCGCGGCAGCGTGACGTCGAACCGCTCGCGGAGCCGGCCGCGCACTTCGCCTTCGATGAGGGTCGTACAGGTCAGCAGGCGGAGCCACAATCTCAGTTCGTTGCCGTGATCTTCCGGGAGTTCGACGGCCTTGGTCTCGGAATCAAGGATCATGATGCAATCACACCTGCCTATTGTCCTCACGGCGGCACGCAAACCGATGCCGCCGGCCTCGCCTCTGTCGGGGCCTCATCCTGTTGTTTTGACCTTCAAATAATTCGCGCCTTGCCGCAAGTCAAAAAGCCGGCCGGCCCGCAGGCCGCGCCGCAGCCTTGCAAATTTCTTTAGGTTTCAAACAATTGGCGCGGGGCTTGCATGCCGCCTCGCCGATCGAATGGCTCCGGGCGCAGCGCTGCTTGCGGCAACAGCCGTCATCAGAATAAGCTCAAGCCTTGAGCTCGGATTTCAGTGGTGTAGCGGGGGAGTGTCATGAAGCAGCAGTTGAAGTTGGCGGGGCTCGCCGTGCTCTTGAGCGTCGCGGCCGGTCAGGCCACAGCCCAGGAGAAGCTCAAGATCGGTGTGATCGTGACGCTATCGGGCCCCGCGGCGGGGCTCGGCCAGCAGGCCCGCGACGGCTTCCTGCTTGGGGTCAAGGATCTCGGCGGCAAGATGGCGGGCCGCGAGGTCGAGGTCGTGGCGGTCGACGACGAACTCAAGCCCGACGCCGCTGTGACCAAGGTGAAGGGCCTGCTCGAACGCGACAAGGTCGATTTCGTGGTGGGGCCGATCTTCTCCAATATCCTGCAGGCGATCCACAAGCCGGTGACCGACACAAAGACATTCCTGATCAGCCCGAATGCCGGCCCGTCGAGCTACGCCGGCAAGAACTGCAGCCCCTATTTCTACGTCACCTCCTACCAAAACGACCAGGTGCATGAGGTCCTCGGCAAGGTCGCGCAGGATCGCGGCTACAAGCGCGTCTACATCATGGTTCCGAACTACCAGGCCGGCAAGGATTCCGCCGCCGGATTCAAGCTCGATTACAAGGGCGAGATCGTCGAGGAAACCTACGTGCCGCTGGGTACGCTGGATTTCCAGGTCGAGCTTTCCAAGATCGCCTCCACCAAGCCGGACGCCGTCTTCACCTTCATGCCCGGCGGCATGGGCGTGAGCCTCGTGAAGCAATACAGCCAGGCCGGCCTCGCCGACAAGATTCCGGTGCTGTCGGCATTCACCGTCGATGAATCGACGCTGCCGGCCCAGCAGGATGCGGCGGTCGGCATGTTCGGCGGCGCAAACTGGGCGCCCAATCTCGACAATCCGCAGAACAAGAAATTCGTCGCCAGCTATGAGGCCGCCTACAACGGCGTGCCCGGCACCTACGCCATGCAGGGCTACGACACGGCGCTCTTGATCGACAGCGCGGTCAAGGCGGTGAAGGGCGACCTCTCCAACAAGGAAGCGGTCGCGGCCGCATTGAAAAAGGCGGATTTCACGTCGCTGCGCGGCGGCTTCAAGTTCAATACCAACGGCTATCCGATCCAGGACTTCTACCTGACCAAAGTGGCAAAACGCCCCGACGGCAAATTCCAGACCGAGATCGTGCAGAAGGTGTTCGAGAATTACGCCGACCGCTACGCCAAGGAATGCACGCCCGGCAATTAATAAATTCGAGGGAAAGGAAACACAGCGATGACAAGCGAGATCACCGGCATCACCCGGGCCAACGAGGGCATGCAGGGCATTTCCTGGAATATCCTCGGCCAGACCTATGTGCCGAAAAACCGCACCGACCATTGCTTCTCCTGGC
>JBAUUA010001320.1:0-8227 GCA_049582465.1 Bradyrhizobium sp.
TCGGCGCGCGGCTTCATGTTTTCGCTGGGCTGCATCCAGTCGCTGTCCTGCCATACCGATCGCTGCCCGACCGGCGTGACCACGCAGGACCCGATTCGCAACCGCGCGCTGGTGGTGCCGCACAAGATCGAGCGGGTCTACAATTACCACCACGCCACGCTGCATGCGCTGGCTGAACTGCTTGCCGCCGCCGGGCTCGAACACCCGCAGCAATTGCGGCCGATCCATTTCTCGCAGCGGACCTCGACCACCGAGGTGCAGTCGTTCGCGAGACTTTATCCCTCGCTGCGTCCGGGCGAGCTGATCGACGGCACCAGCGATTCCCGCTATCGCGAAGCCTGGGCCATGGCGCGCACGGATTCGTTCCAGCCGGCAGGGTGAAGGCGCAACATTCGTCATTCCGGGGCGCGCTTTAGCGCGAACCCGGAATCCAGTGATTGTCGCATATTCTGATTTTCAGAATTTTCGCTTGACGCCCGACCCAAATCAGCTTCATGTCGCCGCCATCCCGTCCCACACCGAGGGGCGTTTCGCGAACGTCACGAACGCGGGGCGGGCTGCGGTGGACGCGAGCGGCGCTTCTGACGAGAGCGCCGGCTTGCGGACGGCCAAGCCGTGTGGTCCTGACGCCTCGGTGCAGGCGTCAAGCGGGCGGAGTTTTTCGCCAGTGACGGTGTCAACAAGCCGATCGCCGGGGAGAGCGCGGAGTAAGCCGTAAACCATTGCGTAGGGAATGCCGGGTGATTCCGGTGTGACCTGCTAACGCGTGTGCTTCTCTACCACCACCATTGCACACGCGGCCATCGGGCGCATCGGGCGCCCGGCATTCCCTGCGCCCTCCAATTGGAGAGGGCGGAACGAACAGGCCAAAACTTGCGCGAAACATGCGGCGAGATCGCAGAGTCATGCACGGTAATCTCCCCTCCCTCCACGCGCTTTTTGCGCGTGGCGGGGAGGGGTCGGGGGTGGGGGGTCTATCAGTTTGCTCCGCTGGCAGCGAGTTCGCCGAGGCACCCCCCACCCCCGACCCCTAAGAGCGAGCTTCGCTCGTCTCGGCCCCACCGCTTCGCGGGGGGAGGGGAGAGACGAAGTGCTCCAGTTTTCTTCGCGGCGCCAAAGCTGGGATTGCTTTGCAGAATGCCGAGTAAGGTTTCTCAATGCGGATTTTCGAGACTAAAGGATTCCGTCTGCTCGTCATAGGCGAACAGCTCGGCGTAACGGCCCCATGACACGATGGTCTTGAGCGTCTCGTCGGCGTAATCCTCCGACATGTAGTCTTCGAGTTCGTTGCGGAAGCGCGCGGCGGGAGCAGCGTGCGAGGGACGCTCGTCGAGCACCCGGCGGATCAGGCCCATCACCGGCACGTAGGTGACGAGATGTTCGGCGAACAATTTTTTGCGCGCGTCGGTTTCCAGATGCGCAAAGCGTTTTCCGGCGTCCGTCAGCATCAAATCGCCCTCGCTCAATTGCGCGAACCGCAGGAGTTGCAGCGCTTCGCCGAGGTGGAAGATCTCGTCGGCCTCGAGCTGCAGATGGCCCGCCAGCACCGGCAGGTCGGCATGGCCGTCATAGGGCGGCCCCGCCAGCGTCTCGATCAGGCCGGACAGCACGTTGGAGGAGACGTGGTTGAGCACCATGCCGACGCCGGCGCCCGGAATGCCCTCCACTGACGGCAGTTTCGGCTCGGGCCGGTGCGTCATGCGCGCATAGATGCTGTCGACCAGCTGCCGGAATACCGGATCGAGCCGGTTGCGCGGATGCGGCAGGTCGACCTTGATCTCGGCGGCGACGCGGCCGGGATTGGAGGAGAACACCAGGATGCGGTCGCACATCAGCACCGCTTCCTCGATGTTGTGCGTCACCATCAGCACCGATTTGATCGGCAGCCGGCCTTCGATCCAGAGATCGACGAGATCGGTGCGCAGCGTCTCGGCCGTCAGGACGTCGAGCGCCGAGAACGGCTCGTCCATCAAGAGCAGATCCGGATGCACCACGAGCGCCCGGGCAAAGCCGACGCGCTGGCGCATGCCGCCGGACAATTCCTTCGGGTAGGCGGATTCGAATCCGTCAAGACCGATCAGGTCGATCGCGGCCAGCGCGCGGGTGCGGCGCTTCGCGCTGTCGATGCCGAGCGCCTCCAGTCCCAGTTCGACGTTCTGCAGCACCGTCAGCCAGGGGAACAGCGCGAACGACTGGAACACCATGGCGACGCCGTTCGGGGGACCTGCGATGATCTCGCCGCGGCATTTGGCGTCGCCCGAGGACGGCGTGATCAGGCCGGCGATGATGCGTAAGAGCGTCGACTTGCCGGAGCCGGAACGCCCGAGCAGGCCGACGATCTCGCCGGACTTGATCGTCAGGTCGACCTTCTCGAGCACCAGCAATTCCTCGCCGCTGCCTTTCGGAAACGAGCGGCAGACGCCGTGGATATCGATCAGGCTGGCCGGTTTGGTTTGATCGAGCATGGCTTTTCCTTACCCCTCAGCCGAGACGAAGACGGCGCTCGGCGAAGGCATAGAGCGGCCTCCACAAGAGCCGGTTGAACAGTGTCACCAGGATGCACATGACGGCGATGCCGAGAACCACCCGGGGGAAGTCACCGGCTTCGGTTGCAGTTGCTATATAGGCGCCGAGGCCGCTGGCCGTCAGATGGGTGTCGCCCCAGCTCGCGACTTCCGCGACGATCGAGGCATTCCACGATCCGCCCGAGGCCGTGATGGCGCCGGTGACGTAATCGGGGAAAATGCCAGGCAGGATGACCTTTATCCACCACCGCCATCCCCTGAGATGAAAGCTGCCGGCGGCCTCGCGAAGGTCGCCCGGGAATGCGCTGGCGCCCGCGATCACATTGAACAGAATGTACCACTGTGTCCCCAGGATCATCAGCGGGCTGAGCCAGATATTCGGACTCAGGCCGTAGCGCACGATGATCACCACGAACACCGGGAAGGCGAGGTTGGCAGGAAATGCCGCGAGGAACTGCGCCAATGGCTGGATCCGTTCGGCGAGCTTGGGCCGCAGCCCGATCCAGACCCCGACCGGCACCCAGATCAGGGTTGCGAGCGCAATCAGCACGACGACGCGCAGCAGCGTGATGAAGCCGTATCCGACGGCGCTGGCAACGTCGGCCGGGCTCAGACTCGCCGAGAGATACCGATAGGCCCTGAATGCCGCATAGCTCGTGCTTACGGCAATCAGCGCAATCCAGGCCGCGTCGACCAGACGCGATGGCGGGCCTATTCGCGCCGGCGCCCGGAGGAAATCGGGCAGCGCGATATGCAGGTTGGAGACCGCCTTGTTCAGCGCCGCGAACGGATAGGTCAGCGCGCGCAGCGCGCGGGTGCGGCGGAACAGGTCCAGCATCCAGGAGGTGGGTGCGGCGACCGATGCGGTCTGCTCGAAACGGAATTTATCGGCCCAGGCCACCACCGGACGGAACAGCAGCTGGTCATAGGCGATGATCACCAAGAGCATGGTCAGGATGGCGTAGCCGATCGCGGGCAGGTTCTGCTTCTGGATGCCAAGCGCGACATAGGAACCGATGCCGGGCAGGGTGACGGTGGTGTTGCCGACCGTGATCGCTTCCGAGGCCACCACGAAGAACCAGCCGCCGGACATCGACATCATGGTATTCCAGATCAGGCCGGGCATCGCGAACGGCACATCCAGCCGCCAGAAACGCTGCCATCCGGAGAGGTGAAAGCTCTGGGTTGCTTCCTCCAGGTCCTTCGGCACGTTGCGCATCGACTGGTACATGCTGAAGGTCATGTTCCAGGCCTGGCTGGTGAAGATCGCGAACACGCAGGCGAGTTCGGCGCCGAACACGCGGCCGGGAAACAAGTTCAGAAAGAACACGACGGTGAAAGTCAAAAAGCCGAGGATCGGCACCGACTGCAGGATGTCCAGGAGCGGGATCAGCACCATCTCGGCGCGCCGGCTCTTGGCGGCCAGCGCCGCATAGATAAACGTGAAGACGATCGAGCAGACGATCGCCAGCAGCATGCGCAGCGTGGTCCGCAGCGCATAGAGCGGCAGGTTGGCCGGATCGAGCGAGACCGGGGTGACGTCGAGCGCCGACAGCGGCAGCGCGGTCTGCTCGCCGCCATAGACGATCAGCACCATGGCGCCGATCACCAGGATCAGCGCCACCAGGTCCCAGATATTGGGCCGCAGCGCCTGCCCCAGGGTCGGCATGCGGATGTCTTGCAGGGCCATGGAGCCGCCTTGTCGCTCGAAACGTTCTAGAATTCGCCGTGCAGGCGTCCTGAGAAGATCGAGACCGGCCCGCGATCGGCGTTATAGGCGGGATTTGTGATGAGTTGATAGTCGGCGGTGACGGTAAAGTTCTTGTCGATCGCGAAAGCGTAATAAGTCTCGAGAATCCGTTCCGGCCGGTAGTTGAGCCGGCCGTCGCCGATCAGAAGGCCGAGGCCGCCGGCCGCGAGGAAGTCGCGATGGGCGGCCGACAGGCCGTTGACGGCGCCGCCGAGGCCGACCGTATCGGCCGGCCGTCCCCAATAGCTGCCCTTGATCGAAACGCCGCCCGACAGGCCGCGGTCGACATCCGTGAACGACAGGATCTCGTTCTGGCCGTCGTTCCAGCTCGCGCGGGCGAACAGGCCGATATCTCTGGCGACCTGCTGCTCGAGGTTGGCGTAGAATCCATATTTCAGATTGTCGTGGCGGATGCTGGCCATGACGGCGTTGATGTCCAGTGTGGGGTCGGCGCCTTCGATCGCCAGCGCCTGCCGGTAATTGCCGGTATTGCCGCTGTTGGCGAACGCGCCGAGCCGCAATTTGCCGGGCTGATCGAGGATCGAATGACGTTCCTCGAATTCGACCACGGTACCGCCGGTCTTGAAGGTGAGGACGTCGCTGTTGGGCGCCGTCGGCACCTCGAACACGCCGGCGCGCAGCGCCCAGTCCTTGCGGTTGACTTCGACCACGCCGCCGCGGGTATAGCCCGGCAGGTCGGCGGGGAAGTCGTAAGCGGCCGACGACCACATCGCCCAGTTCATGAAATCGGCGCGCGGATCCTTGGCGTAGGCATTGCCGTCGAAGAAATCGCCGACCGCAAAGCGGCCGACGATCACCGTGACGCGGTCGATGTCGCGCTTGCCCGGTAACTGGTTGGCGGCATCCGCGACATCTTCCTGTTCGCCGCCGAGCCCGAAGGTCTGCTTGAAGTAATAGCGCTGCGGCCGGAATTTCGGGATTGCGGCGCCGGCCTTCTGCGCCTCGCCATTGGGAAAGCCGGCGAGCCCCAACGTTCCGTTCAGGCCGAAACCCTGAGCGAGCTCGGGATTGAAATAGAATTCGCCGCCCTGCCACAGCCGGACGCCGAGGAACGCCGTTGTGGTCCAGGTCTCGCGGGCCTGTCCGCCGCCGGGCAGGCTGTCCGGGCCCGCATAGGGCGATCGGAAGGCGGGATAGGCTGAAGGCAGAAAGGTCGTTTGCGCGTGCACGTTCCAGTCGGTCGATTCGGCAAGTGCGGTCTTGGCCGAATCTCGCGCGGTCCAGGGCAGCGTGTCGCCGAACCGGTAATTCAGCCCGAGTTTGACGAGATGGATGTTGGGATCGACATTGACACCGGGCATTCCGAACGCGCTCAGATCGATCATGCGGCGCGACAGAGAGATGTAGTCGTATTCGGCCTTGGCGCTCCAGTTGCCGCTGACGGCGAATTCGACGCCGGCGCCCGCAGTCCAGCCGGTCTGGTATTGCCCGGGCGACGAGATGACGTTGCCGTCACCGTCATTGACGTCGACATGGCTGTGCCCCCAGGCGAAGCCGCCGGTCACGTAAGGCAACAGTCTTCCGAACGCATATCCGACGCGACCGCGCGCGGTGCCGACATAATCGATCGTCGTGTTGAAGGGCGCAGGCGTCAGCCGCGGGGCGTCCAGCGGGCTGGGAAACGACGCATCCGCCTCCACGCCGAGCACGACATGGTTCGGCAGCTGCCAGTTATAGCCGGCCTGATAGCCGCCGATCAGGCCGGTGACGCTGTGCGGAAAGAACACGCCCTGCTCGGGGAGGGGATTGGTGCCGGGGCCGAGACTGCCGCCGCCGTAACCGACATGGGCGCCGAGGTAAAATCCGGTCCAGTCGTAAACGGTCTTGAGAGCCGGCGCCTTGAGCGGCAGGTCCGCCGCCAATGCCACGCCGTCGCAGGCGAGCAGGCTCAAGCCCAGTCCGGCAAACATGCGCTCCCAGGATCGGCTGCAGCGGCTCATCGTGTGGGTGCTTCCAGCGCGAACATTCCTGCGGTCTCTCTCGTCATCTCTGCAGATTTGCCGGCGCGCTGCCACCCAGGAAATGATCCCGCCCGTCCGCAGTTGCGGATAACTGCGCACCCAGGCCAGATCGGTCGAAGGCCGAATTCATTCCCAAGCGTTATTGCAAGTCATTCGCAATTGCAAGAAAGAAGCCGCAAATCACCTTTTCATGACATCGCATAGTGACATCCATGCAACGCAATGAAATCGCTCCAGATTCAAGAAGTTCTAGAATCCGGGTCGGCCGGGACGGGTCGGGTCACGCTAAATGAGCGTGCTGAACTTCGACGGTGACGTGGGACAGCTCGGCGAATCTGGCCAGGCGCTGGCGGTAATGGGCCGCCTCGTGCTCGCCGGTGGTGGCGACGCAGACGATGGCGCCGAGATGGCCCGGCCCGAGCCGCCAGAGATGCAGGTCGGTGACCTGATCGCCCTCGGCTTCGATGATATCGCGGACTTTTTCGGCCATGCGCGGATCCGGCGTCCGGTCGAGCAGGATGCCGCCGGTATCGCGCAGCAATCCGACCGACCAGTTGGCGATGACGATGGCGCCGATGAAGCCGGCCAGCGGGTCCATCCAGAGCCAGCCGAACGTGCGCGCCAGCACCAGGCCGATGATCACCAGCACCGAGACCGCGGCGTCGGCCATGACGTGAACAACGGCGGCGCGCATGTTGTTGTCGCGGTGATGCGCGCCATGGCCGTGTTCATGGTCGTCCTCTTCGAATTTGAGCTCGCACTCATGCGCCTGGCCCGCCTGCATCAGCCGAACCCTGGCGAGGAAGGCATGTGGCTCCGGAATCTCGTCGCGCGACTCCAGATACGCGCCGCGGTCCTCGAAGACAAAAAGCTGGCGGCTGCCGTCCGGCCGTGTCGTCTCGATGGTGAAATCGGAAGCCGCCAGTGCGCCCGCCTGCGCCGTGATGCGGAAGCGCGGCGGCACGTTGTCCTCGAACACCTCGATGTCGAGATGCCGGCCGCCCAACTCGACGCGGCGGGGTTCTTCGCCGTGGTCATGACCATGATCATGGCCGTGCGCGTGGCCATGGCTGTGACCGTGATGATGCCCGCCGGACAACAGCCAGGCGCTGGCGACATTGACGACGAGGCCGAGTACCGCGATCGGGATCGCCTCGTTGAAGCTGATGGCGACCGGCTCGAGCAGGCGCGACACGGCTTCGTAGCCGATCAACAGCGCGATCATCGCCAGCACTATGGCGCTGGAATAGCCCGCGAGATCGCCGAACTTGCCGGTGCCGAACGAAAAACGGCGGTCGTTGGCGTATTTGCGGGCGTAGGTATAGGCCAGCGCTGCCAGGAGCAGCGCGCCGGCATGGGTCGACATGTGCAAACCGTCGGCGATCAGCGCCAGCGAACCGAACATGGCGCCGCCTATGATCTCGGCGATCATCATGGCGGTGCAAAGCGCGATCACCGCCCAGGTCCGGCGCTCCGCCGTTTCGTGATCCTTGCCCAGGAACAAATGGTCGTGCGGCGGAAACTGAAACAATTGCTCGGTGTCGGACATGGCGTCCCTCACTTCAGATAGGTGTGGACCACTTCGATCAGCTGATCGGCGGCGTCGGCATTAAGCGCGCCGGGATTCCGCTCTGGGTCGACCAGATGGGTGCGGATGTGGTCCTCGACCACTTCGGCCATCAGGCCGGCGACGCCGCCGCGGATGCCGGCGATCATGTGCATGATGCGCTCGCATTCGGCCTCTTCGGTCAGCGCCCGCTCGATCGCCTCGATCTGACCGCGAATGCGCCCGACGCGCGCGAGCAATTTCTTCTTTTCCCGGATCGTGTGTGCCATGGCGCTGTCATAGGGTACCCCCCTATGCTATGTCAACGGCTGGATAGTGCCCGGATCCACGAGGCCTTCGTCGAAAAGTTGACCCGCCCGGGGGGACGTCCGGGCGGGTCGGGTGTGCGACACGGGAGTGGATG
>JBAUUA010001321.1:0-2304 GCA_049582465.1 Bradyrhizobium sp.
TGGCGGGACCGGTGCCCTGGAATTTCTGCTCCACCTGCCCGATCGAAATGCGCGCATCGACCGCCAGCACGCCGCTCTCGTCCGCCAGCAACGGATTGATATCCAGCTCGCGGATCTCGGGGAGATCAGCGGCCATCTGCGCGAGCTTGACCAGAACCATCGCGACGGCGTCCGGCTTGGCCGCCGGCACGTCCCGGTAGGCGCGCAACAGCCGCGAGACGCGGGTGCGCTCGATCAGGTCGCGGGCCAGCGGCAGATCGAGCGGCGGAAGCGCCAAGGCCTTGTCGTTGATGACCTCGACCGCCGTGCCGCCGCGGCCGAACACGATGACGGTGCCGAAGGTCGGATCGTCGGCGAGGCCGAGGATCAACTCGCGCGCCTTCGGCCGCAGCACCATCGCCTGCACGATGACGCCCGCGATCCGCGCCTCCGGGCGCAGCTTCTTCGCCCGCGCCATGATACCGGCGGTCGCCAGGCGTACCGCTTCGGGGCTGGTGAGATTGAGCACGACGCCACCGACATCGGATTTGTGAATGATATCGCGCGACATGATCTTCAACACGACGGTGGCGCCTTGCGCGAACAGCTCGGAGGCGCGAGCAACGGCCTGCTCGGCATCGGCGGCCGCGTAGGTCGGCACCATCGGGATTTCATAGGCCTCGAGCAGCCGCTTGATCTCGACCGGGTCGAGCCACTGGCGGCCGTCGGCAAGCGCCGCGGCAATGATTCCCCGGGCGGTATCGATATCCGGCGCGAATTCCCTCGGCATCGCCGGCGGAACCTGCGCGAGCTCCGCGGCCAGCTCGCGATGCTTCACCAGATACATGAAACCGCGCACCGCATCGTCTTCGGTGGGATAGTTCGGAATACCGGCGCCGCTCAACAGATCGATGGTCTTCTGTTCCGCACCGACCCACACCGCGAGCACCGGCTTGGCCGCGTGATGGTGTTGCTTACGATACTTGCCGACCAATTCGGTCACGGTAGCGGCTATCTCGTCAGCCCGGGCGATCGCGGTTTGCACATTCATCACCAGGATCGCGTCATTGCCGGGATCGGCGAGCAAAATTTCGAGCGCCGCCGCATAACGCGCGGGATCGGCGTCGCCGACGATATCGACGGGATTTGATCCGGACCAGTTCCGCGGCAGGACGGCGTCGAGCTTGGCGCGCGTGGCAGGCACGATCGCCGCGGGGATTCCTCCGAGCTCAACAAGGCGATCGATCGCGAGAACCCCGATGCCGCCGCCATTCGTCAGCATCGTCAGACGCTTTCCCGGAGGCGATCCGACACGTCCGAGTGTTTCGGCGCAGTCGAACAATTCGCGCAGATCCGACACCCGCAGGATTCCGGCGCGGCGGAACGCGGCATCGTAGACCGCGTCCGAGCCCGCCAGCGCGCCGGTATGGGTCGCGGCCGCTTTCGCTCCCTGCGCCATCCGCCCGGATTTGACGACGACGACAGGCTTGACCCTGGCTGCGGCACGCGCCGCCGACATGAACTTGCGGGCATCCTTGATGGCCTCGACATAGAGCAGGATCGCCCGCGTCTTGCCATCCAGCGCAAAGTAGTCGAGCAGGTCGGCAATATCGACGTCGAGCTGGTCGCCGATCGAAACGATGCCGGAGAAACCAACCCCGCGCTGTGCAGCCCAATCCACCATGCCGGTCGCAATCGCGCCCGACTGGGAGATCAGCGCGAGATTTCCCGCGCAGGGCATGTGCGCCGAGAAGCTGGCGTTGAGGTTTGCGCCGGGCATGATGATGCCGAGACAATTCGGCCCGACCAGCCGCATGCCGCATTTGCGCGCGGCGTCTTCACTGGCCTCCGCCAGCGAACCCGCGCCATGGCCAAGTCCCGAGGTGATGATGAGAGCGCCCGCCGCGCCCCGCGCGCCCGCCTCCTCGATGAGACCGGGGATCGCGGCGGCCGGCGCGGTAATCACCACGAGTTCGGGCGCAAACGGCAATTTGCCGAGGCTGCCGACCGTGGCAACGCCATCGATCTCGGGGTAATGCGTATTCACCACCCCGAATTCGCCCTTGAACCTGGCCTTGTGAATGTTGCCGAGAATGGCGCGTCCGACCGAATTCGGGCGCGGACTTGCCCCGACCAGGGCGAGCGAACGGGGTGAAAGCAGATTTTTCAGTTTATACGTGGACATCAGCTCGATCGTCCGGCTGGCGCCGGCCTGGATGCGTGAATTTCTAACGCGGTTGTTTGTGCAACGGGCCTGCCTAGCGCGACATCATAACCCAGCACGGTGGCCGCCCTATGACGGTCTTTGTCGCACCACCCCAAACG
>JBAUUA010001322.1:0-6012 GCA_049582465.1 Bradyrhizobium sp.
ACGCCGCGCTGCTGCGGCAGACCGTGCAGGAGGCGGGCCGGCTCGCACTCTCGCTGTTCCGCACCGAGCTGAAAAACTGGACCAAGGGCGCGTCGTCGCCCGTGTCCGAGGCCGACATCGCGGTCAACGACCTGCTCGAGCAGCGGCTGCGTTCCGCGACGCCGGATTACGGCTGGCTGTCGGAAGAAAGCGTCGACGACGAAGCGCGGCTCGGCAAGCGCCTGGTGTGGATCGTCGATCCGATCGACGGGACCCGTGGCTATCTCGCCGGCCGCGAAGATTGGTGCGTGAGCGTGGCGCTCGTCGAGGACGCATCGCCCCTGCTCGCGGCGGTATTCGCGCCGGCCAGTGACGAATTCTTTTTTGCCATGCGCGGTCAGGGCGCCGCGCTCAACGATGTGCCGGTTCAGGCGACGTCCGGCACCGAGCTCGATTTTTCGCGCCTGGCAGGGCCGAAGCCGCTGGTAGAGCGATTGAGTCCTTCTTCCCAGGAAATTACGTTGCATCCGCGAATCGGATCGCTGGCGCTTCGGCTGTGCCGGGTCGCACAAGGCAGCCTGGACGCCGCTTTTGCGGGCGGTCAAAGCCGCGACTGGGACCTTGCCGCGGCCAATTTGATCGTGCAGGAAGCGAATGGTAATATGACCGCACTCTCGGGGGATCCGATCCTCTACAATCGCCGGGACGTGGCGCACGGGGTGCTGGTGGCAGCGGGACGCGATCGTCATGCACGCATCGTCGAGCATTTTCGAAACCGTCCGTTGCCCTGAGCGCCGCGGGACGCGCGTCCGTCATCTTGTCGTCTGTAATCTCGTCGTCTTTGATCTCGTCTGCCGGGTACCGCATAGGAACAGGAATCATGCCAGATAGTGCCCAGCAACTGCTTCATCTCGTCATCGGAGGCGAACTGACCGATCTCACCGGCACGACGTTCAAGGATCTCGATAAGGTGGAGGTCGTGGGCGTATACCCCAATTACGCCACCGCCTACACGGCCTGGAAGGCGAAGGCGCAGCAGACCGTCGACAACGCCCACATGCGCTACTTCATCGTCCACCTCCACCGGCTGCTCGATCCAAGTCACGACGCGAAGCCGGCCCGTTGAAAAAGCTGTTTCGCAATGTGCTGCGCGGCGGCTGGGTCCAGCGCGCGGTCGGTTTCCTTGCGGCCGAATATCTTCGGCTGGTCTGGCTGACCAACAAGTTCAGCTTCGATCCGGCAAATGTCTATGAAATCGTCGAGCCGCAGCAGCCCGCGATCTTCGCGTTCTGGCACGGCCAGCATTTCCTCACGCCCTTCATCAAGACCAAGGAGAGCCACCGCGCCAAGGTGCTGATCTCGCGGCACCGCGACGGCGAGTTCAACGCCATCGCCGCCGAACGGCTCGGTATCGGCACCATCCGCGGCTCCGGCGATCATGGCGGAGCATTTCATCGCAAGGGCGGGGTCGGCGCGTTCAGGGAGATGGTGCAGGCCCTCAAGGAGGGCTATAACGTCGCCTCGACCGCCGACGTACCGAAGCGCGCGCGTGTCGCGGGGATGGGCATCATCATGCTGGCGCGCGAATCGGGACGGCCGATCATGGCCTTCGCCATGGCAACCAACCGTTTCATCCGGTTGAACAATTGGGACAGCACCACCATCAATCTGCCGTTCGGGCGGGGCGCATTGGTGGGCGGTAGCGCACCGATCGTGGTGCCGCCGGACGCCGATGCCGAGACCATGGAAAGACTGCGCCTGCAGCTGGAGGTCTATTTGAACGAGGCGACCCGCCGCGCCTACGAACAGGTCGGGCGTCCGGAGGCAAGTCTTCCGGCGAAAGGCCTTCCGCCAGAGACGGGCCTGCTTGAGAAAAGCTTCCCGAAGAAAAACCTCTCGGAGAAGAGCCTCTCGGAGAAGGGTCTTGGCTAACTCCCTGCCGATGACGCTGCGCTTCTATCGGAAGCTGTCGTCCGCGGTAGTGCCGCTGGCGCCGGCGCTGATCAAGCGGCGGCTCAAGCAGGGCAAGGAGGATCCGCTGCGGATCGGCGAGCGCCGCGGCGTGAGCCGGGACATCCGGCCGCATGGGCCGCTGGTGTGGATTCACGGCGCCAGCGTCGGCGAAGTGCTGGCCGCGGCGGCGCTGATCGAAAGGCTGCGCGCGCTCAACATCCGCATCCTCCTGACGTCGGGCACGGTGACGTCGGCGGCGATCGTCGCCAAGCGTTTTCCCGCCGACATCATCCATCAATACGTGCCCTACGATTCGCCGCGCTATGTCGGCCGCTTCCTCGATCACTGGCGGCCTTCGCTGGCGCTGTTCATCGAATCCGATCTGTGGCCCAATCTGATCCTGTCGAGCGCGGCGCGGCGGCTGCCGATGGTGCTGATCAACGGCCGGATGTCACCGCGCTCGTTCCCGCGCTGGCGCCGGGTTGCCGGCACGATCTCCGCGCTGCTCGGCCGGTTCGACGTCTGCCTCGCGCAATCGCCGGTCGATGCCGAGCGTTTCGCAGCGCTGGGCAGCCGCAATGTGGTCACCACGGGCAATTTGAAGCTGGACGTGCCGGCGCCGCCGGCCGATCCGGCCCGGCTGGAGCGGCTGACGGCGCTGACGCGCGGCCGCCCGATCATCGTGGCGGCCTCGACCCATCCCGGCGAGGAGGAGATTCTGCTCGAAGCCCACCGGGCGCTTGCGGGCTTTTTCCCGCAACTCCTGACCGTGATCGTGCCACGGCATCCCAATCGCGGCGAGGCGATCGCCCGCGCCGTGGCGGCGTCCGGCGTGCAGGTGGCGTTGCGCTCGCGCGAGGAACTGCCGACGGCCACCACCGAGATCTATGTCGCGGACACCATGGGCGAACTGGGATTGTTCTACCGGCTGGCGCCAATCGTGTTCATGGGCGGATCGCTGGTCGAACATGGCGGACAAAATCCGATCGAGGCGGTCAAGCTCGGCGCCGCGATCGTGCACGGTCCCCACGTCTTCAATTTCGCCGACGTGTACGAAGCGCTCGACAGCGCCGGCGGCGCGCGGCGGGCCGATTCGCTGGAAGCGCTGGTGAAGCAGCTCGACCAGTTGCTGGCGGATCCGGCGGCGCGCGAAGCCGCGTTGGCCGCCTCGGAGCGGGTGGTCGGGGAACTCGGCGGCGCGCTCGATCGCACGCTGGTCGCGCTGGAACCCTATCTCCTGCAATTGCGGCTCGAGATGGGGGCGGCGAATGCGTGAGCCGGCCTTCTGGTACCGGCCGCCGTCGCTGACCTCGTTGCTGCTGAGCCCGCTCGGCGCCCTCTATGGGCTGGTCACGGGACAGCGCATGCAGGGCGAAGGCCTTGACGTCGGCATCCCCGTGATCTGTGTCGGCAATTATCACCTTGGTGGCGCCGGCAAGACGCCTGCGGTGCTGGCGCTGACGAAACTGTTGCGCGAACTCGGCGAGACGCCGGTGGTGCTCAGCCGCGGCTATGGCGGGCGGTTGCGCGGCCCGGTCATGGTCGATCCCGCGCGGCACCAGGCCGAAGATGTCGGTGACGAGCCGCTGATGCTGGCCCGGACGGTGGCGGTCGCGGTCGCGCGCGACCGCCTCAACGGCGTCGCCCTGGCGAAGTCGCAGGCTGCGACCGTGATCCTGATGGACGACGGTTTTCAGAACCCCACGATCGCCAAGGACGCCTCCCTGATCGTGATCGATGGCGACCGCGGCCTCGGCAATGGCGGCGTGTTCCCGGCCGGTCCGTTGCGCGCGCCGCTGCGGGTGCAGCTCGAACGCACCGATGCGCTGGTCGTGATCGGCGATGGTTCGGCGGCCGCTTCCGTTGCCGCCGCCGTCGCCGCGCGGGCTAAGCCGGTGCTGTCGGCGCGGCTTATTCCCGACGCTGCGACGGTGAAGTCGCTCAGCGGCAAGCGCGTGCTGGCCTTTGCCGGGATCGGTGACCCCAACCGGTTCTTCCGGACGTTGCGCGGGTGCGGGTTGGAGGTGGCCCGGGAACGCGCCTTCCCCGATCATCATCCGTTTTCGGAAGAAGAGATCGCAGAACTGATCGCCGAAGCCGGACGCGATGGGCTGACGCTGGTGACGACGGAGAAGGATCTGGTCCGGCTGGGCAAGGCCGAGGGGGCGATAACCATCGTGCCGTTTCCGGTGACGCTCGAATTCGCCGACGTCGCGTCATTTCGCAAGTTTGTCGCCGGCCGGCTGTTTCAGGCCCGCGAGAACAAGTTCCGGACGCGCAATTAGCTGGTCAGAATCGTAACGTTACGCCTTCAGCGCGCCCGGAAAATGCCGCTGCAGCACCGCGCTCGGGATCGCATAGGCCTCCTGCAGATCGACGCTCCAGTATTTCAGCTCGTCGAGCGGTATCCGCGCATCGGTCACGGCGCAGCGCACATAGGTTCCCGGCGAGATCACCCGGAAATCGCCGTCCAGATACTGCAGCTGCGCCTCGCCATGGCCCGAGGGGCCGAATTTATTGAGCACGGTCGACGTCTCCGGTCCGTCGCCCGGCCGCCTGGGCCGGGCTGATTATTTTTCGCAAAGGGCGATCTATCATAAATAGTTCATGCTGTCCGCCCGTCAAACCCACCGATTTGTGATGAAATTTCGCAAATATCGCATGCTAGCCTTGCGGCAATGGAACGCTTTTAATAAGCACCCATCACGATCCGGCACCCAAGATGCGTCTTCTGTCAGCAATCGCATTCCTGACGCTATTCGCCGTGGCTTTTTCCGCGGCTGCGGCGCCATTGGCTGCCCCGCGCCAGGTCGATATCCCCTCCGGCAATGCCATCTTGCATGCGCAGCTTTACAAGCCCGAGGGGGAGGGCCCGTTTCCGGTCGTGATCGCGCTGCACGGCTGCGGCGGGCTGGGCGGCCGGTCCGAGCCGGTACAGCCGCGCTATCGCGACTGGGCCGAGCAATTGCTCAAGGGCGGCAAGGCGGTCCTGCTGCCGGACAGCTATGGTTCGCGCGAGCTCGGCCCGCAATGCCGGGCCAAGGAGCACAAGATTCGTGCCCGCCGCGAGCGGGTCGAGGACATCATGGCGTCCCGGCAATGGCTGGTCGAGCAGCCATGGGCCGCGCATGACCGCATCAGCCTGTTGGGATGGGCCAACGGCGCCAGCGCGCTGTTATGGGCGGTGCGTCCGCAATTGTCGTCGCGCAGCGTCGAGCCGGACTTCCGCTCGGCGGTTGCGTTCTATCCGGACTGCCGGATATCGGCGGGCCTCGGATGGAGCGCGCGGGTGCCAACGCTGCTGTTGATCGGCGCCAAGGACGACATCTCCTCGCCGCCCGCCTGCCGCCAGATGATCGACGGCGCCCGCGGCCGCAGCGCGCTGACGCGGATCGTGGTCTATCCCGGCGCCTATCACGATTTCGACCGCGTGAATTTTCCGCTGCATGCGACCGCCGGCACGCCGGATGCCGCGACCCCGGAACGCGGCCATCTCGGTACCGATCCCGAAGCCCGCGCCGATTCGCAGAAGCGCGTCGCCGATTGGCTGTCGCGGTAACGCGTATTCCCGGAGCATGATGAGCTTTGGTTGGTTCGCGGGCTCTGCTTACCTCTCCCGTAGGGAGAGGTCGGCGCGTAGCGCCGGGTGAGGGGTTACGGTCCCTCGTTAGAGCTCTGCCCCCTCACCCGATTTGCTGCGCAAATCGACCTCTCCCCGACGGGGAGAGGTAAAGGGAATGCGGACGGCTCGATTCGCTCAAAAATTATTCCACTCTAGAACAAGCTGCCCTGATCGACCGGTTTGCCGACACGCTTCGGCGTAGCCGCCTTCGGCTCGCTGGCAGCCGGCTTCGCCGGGCTCGGCGCCGGCGGGCGGTCCGCATCCGCTGTCGCGGCGACGCGTCCGTCGGAAAATTCCAGATCGAGCCGCGTCCCCGGACCGATGCTGCCAGCGGCGCGCACCGCGTGGCCCTGTTCGTCGCGCACCAGCGCAAAGCCGCGTGCGAGCACGCTGCGGTAGGACAGTGCCCCGAGCAGCTGGCCGCTATGGGCAACCCGCGCCTGCAGCCGCTGTGTGGC
>JBAUUA010001323.1:0-4193 GCA_049582465.1 Bradyrhizobium sp.
TCATGATGCTGACCGGCGGGGTCGATGCCGCCGAGGGAAAATCGGCATTCGTGGGTTTGCCCGTCGGCATCGTCGGCGCGAGGGCCGCGATCGGCCCCGGCGCTGCCGCTGCCGGCGCGTTCCACAGCGGCGCATAGCGCGCGATCAGGGCGTCATAGGGCCGCCCCTCCATGTTGGCGACGATCTGGCGGCTATCGGTCAGCGCCCGGAACGCCCTGCAGTTCGACGGCGTACAATGATCGCGCGCCAGCAGCACCTGCGCCATCAGGCCGTAGCGATCTCGCTCCACCGCAGCGCGCAACATCTGCAGTTCCGGCGTCACGCTGCGGTTGGCCGAGGCGACGTCGCCGGAGGCGGTCAGCCGCGTGATCTGGGAAGCCGCATAGGAAACCGCAGCCGCCGCGCTTTCGGCAGAACCGAACAAGGCCTTCTCGCAAGCCGTCAGCACGATGTCGCCGGCGATATCGTCGATGCACGACAATGCCGGCAGCGCGGCATTCGTGGGCTGCGCGGATCCGGCCGTCTCGGCGGACGCCGGCCGGCCGGCGGGACCGAACTCGCGAATCGTCGCAGCCACCGCGATGCCGACGGCCAGCAGCGTGATGACGGTCAGCGCGCCATTGGCGACCGATTTCTCGGCGCGCAACAGCGTGACCAGTACGATGATCCCGAAGAATCCCGCCGCGGCCAAGGTCAGCCACATCGGGAACGACGGCGAACGCCAGATTTGGTCGAGCGATGTGGCCCAGCCCCAGTTCATGCGCGATGTCCCTCAACGCAGCATAGAACGCATTTCACGAAAGTGAATGCCAATGCCATCGCATTCATATGCACAGATTCGCATGCACAGAATGTTTCCGAGAACGGGGGCCATTTAACGGCGGGACAAAATGGAACCGGCTTCATCCGTCCGCGCGCACGGCCTCTCAGGAGACGTTGAGCTGACTTTCCTTGGCAACGCGCTCGAACGCTTCGGTCGAGCTCTTGATCCGGTACTGGCAGTCGTCGCCGTCGGTCGGAAGCAGCCGGATCACCTCATAGGTACCGCTGGCAGCCGGACGCGCCACATTGCTGGCAGTGAAATAGACGGTCTCACCAACGTTGTATTTGTGCTTCAACGCCCTCTCCATACGCAAAAAACGTCGGCCGTGCCCACGGTCCCGCTTGCTTCGGCCGACTGAAGAACCCGCGGCTATATAGCACAGCGCCAATCCCGTTGGCCAGTTACATCCGGACATAGCAAATGCGCGGATTTCGCAGGTTTTTCAGTATGATAACACCAGTTACGGGGGTTATAGGCAAATCCGGCTCGCCGCCGCCGGGAGCCCTCCCCCGGGGCCTTCAGGCCGTATGCGGCAGCTTGCCGTCAGGGCTCGCATGATCCACCGCCGTGGGCAGTTGCTGCGCCAGAACCTTGGCGAGTTGATCGACCGGGATATTGAACCGCGCGGCTAACTGCTTGACGGTGTCGCTGCCTAGCACCTGCTGCAATTGCTCGGCGGTGATCGGCAGGTTCTGACCATTTCCGATCCAGGATTTGACCTGGTCGCCGAACCCGGCCTGCTGCAATTTGGCGACGATCGCGTTCAGCCCGCCCTGGCTGCCATTGCCAAGCACTTCGCTCAACACCACCGGGACCACAGCGGCTTCAAGCTGGCCGAGGGCGCCCTTGAACGCCGGTGAGTTTTCCAGTGAATCGAGAATTCCCATGGCTAAATCCTTATCGCTGAACGCGCCGGGCGGAGGTTCCCGATTCAGAACCTTTTTGCGGGGTTCGGTCAAGCAGCGAATCGGTCAACGCTTCACGGCTACCGCTCCTGCCCGCTCGTGCGCGCTGTCTCAACGTCCGGAGGCCATGGACTTTGGTCCGGCGGCGGTTCCGTCTCGTCGACCTGCGATTTGAGATGGGCCGCCTTTTCGACCAGGAACGCGGCGAGCTGCGGGTTTGTGGTTGAGTTGGCGAATTTGAGAAGCGTCGTCGCCTGACGCGCGAAATATCGTCTACCAATCACGGATACGACCCCGTAAGACATCCAGCCAAGGACATCACGCAGTGCGGGCGAATTCGTTCCGCAAAAAGGTGCAAAAGTGAACTTAAGTCGCCTCTGGAAGCCTCTTGAAAGTTCCACCGGAACCCGCGTCGTGGTTCCCCGAGTTCCATTTCACACGTTCTCGAATCGCTCGATGACATGGGTTTCGGCGAGGCCCGCGCGCGTCCATTCCTGGAAGGCCGGCAACGCCCTCATCGTTTCCATGTAGGCCTGTGCCGCAGGCTCAACGGCGATCGCATAGGTGCGCAAGCGATGCACCACCGGCGCGAACATGGCGTCGGCGGCGCCGAACTTGCCGAACAGGAACGGCCCGAGTTTCCCGTAGCGCTCACGACATTCGGTCCAGATCTCCTGGATGCGGGCAACGTTGGCGCGCGCATCCGCCGACAGCGCGACTGCGCGGATCGGCCGGTGCAGATTCATGCCGCATTCGTTGCGGAGCGCCATGAATCCCGAATGCATTTCCGCCGAGATCGAACGCGCATGGGCGCGCGAGGCGCGGTCCTCCGGCCAAAGCCGGGTTTCCGGAAACCGTTCAGCGACATATTCGATGATGGCAAGCGAATCCCAGATCGTGACGTCGCCATCGATCAGCGCCGGCACCTTGCCGGAATGGGTGAAGTCCAGGATGCGCTGTTTATCGGCCGCACCGGTATAGAGCGGGATGAAGATTTCTTCGAAGGCGATGTCGTTGGCGCGCAGCGCCAGCCACGGCCGCATCGACCACGATGAGTAGTTCTTGTTACCGATCACGAGCTTCAAGGCCATGCGCGGGAATCCTCTCTTGCGCGCCACCTTGCCATGGCGCGCGGCGGCCGTTCAACCCGCCCGGCCCGATGCCGGTTGCCGCTCATCAACGCGCATGGCAGCATTCGCCTTCACGGGGGATGCGGGATGAGCGGATATTGGGTCGATATTCTGGCGGTCGGCTTCTTCGTGCTGGAATGGACGGTGTACGCCGTCACGCTCGAACACTGCGCCTACGGACAGGACAGCCTGTCCTCCCGCATGCATGCCTACCGCGAGACCTGGATCCGCCGCCTGCTTGATCGCGACAGCCGCATGGTCGACATGCAGATCATGGGTTCGCTGCAGAACGGCACGGCGTTTTTCGCCTCCACCAGCCTGATCGCGGTCGGCGGTGCGCTGGCCTTGCTGCGATCGACCAACGAGGCACTGGCCGTCTTTGCCGCCCTGCCGATCGATCTTTCCCCCTCGCCGGCGCTGTGGGAGATCAAATGCGTCGGGCTGATCCTGATCTTCATCTACGCATTCTTCAAATTCGCCTGGTCCTACCGGCTGTTCAATTACGTCGCCATCCTGCTCGGGGCGATGCCGCCGGTGCAGGAACGCGACACGCCGGCCGCAGAAGCGCATGTCATCCGCACGACAAGGATGTTCGAGACCGCAGGAAGGCACTTCAATCGCGGCCAGCGCGCGTTCTTCTTCGCGCTCGGCTATCTCGGCTGGTTCGTCAGCCCCTGGGTCCTGTTCGTATCGACGGCGGCGGTCGTTATCGTCACCTGGCGCCGGCAGTTCGCCTCCAGCGCGTGGCGCGCGATGGGGAGCTAGAGCCAGCCGTTCCAGGATCAGCCGCCGGTAAAATCCTGCGGCGTGAACGTCAGGTCGAGCACACTCCATTCGCCGTACCGGTCCGCCGGCAGCATCGTGTAGGGCTGACAGGCCTGCAGCGCATCAACCGCGCTTTGCCTGAGATCGAGGCCCTTCAAATTACCGCTGCCTTCCAGCACCACGGGCTCGGCGGAGAGCTTGCCATCGGGCGTCATGAACACCCGCAGCCTGATCATCACGCTATCCGACGGCGCGATCGATGGCGGTAATTTCGAACAGGTCTTCAAGCGGCGCCGAAATTCGGCGACGGGACCGGAGTCGATGTCGGCCTTCTTCGACGCCTGCGCGTCGTAGTCGTCCTTCCCGCCCTTAGCCGGCTCCACGGGAAGATCCGGCGGCAGGCCAAGCATCACGTGATACTTGATCGAAATATCGGGCTCCGGAGGCGTATAGGCCGGCGTTGGCGCCGCCGCTGGTTGTTGCGGCCGGACGCCAGGTGGTTGCTGCGGGGCGGGAGACGGCGTCGTCAGCGCCGCCTGCTGCTGCTGCTGCTGCGGCTGCGGCGGCGGC
>JBAUUA010001324.1:0-7182 GCA_049582465.1 Bradyrhizobium sp.
GGCCGCGGCACCGTGGTGACCGGCCGCGTCGAGCGCGGCGTGGTCAAGGTCGGCGAGGAAATCGAGATCGTCGGTCTGCGCGCCACCCAGAAGACCATCGTCACCGGCGTCGAAATGTTCCGCAAGCTGCTCGACCAGGGCCAGGCCGGCGACAACATCGGCGCGCTGCTGCGCGGTACCAAGCGCGAGGAAGTCGAGCGCGGTCAGGTGCTGTGCAAGCCGGGTTCGGTCAAGCCGCACACCAAGTTCAAGGCCGAGGCTTACATCCTCACCAAGGAAGAGGGCGGACGTCACACCCCGTTCTTCACCAACTACCGGCCGCAGTTCTACTTCCGCACCACCGACGTGACCGGTGTCGTGCATCTGCCGGAAGGCACCGAGATGGTGATGCCCGGCGACAACATCGCGATGGAAGTGCACCTGATCGTGCCGATCGCGATGGAAGAGAAGCTTCGCTTCGCGATCCGCGAAGGCGGCCGCACCGTCGGTGCCGGCGTCGTCGCAAGCATCATCGAGTAAAGCGAACAGGGAATGGCGAATAGCGAATGGTTTAAGTCCACTCGCTATTCGTTACTCGCCACTCGCTACGACAAAGAAAGACAGCGGCAATGAACGGCCAGAATATTCGCATACGTCTCAAGGCGTTCGACCATCGGATTCTCGATTCGTCGACGCGTGAGATCGTGAACACGGCGAAACGGACCGGTGCCCAGGTGCGCGGACCCATTCCGCTGCCGACCCGCATCGAGAAGTTCACCGTCAACCGTTCGCCGCATGTCGACAAGAAGAGCCGCGAGCAATTCGAGATGCGCACGCACAAGCGTCTTCTCGACATTGTCGATCCGACCCCGCAGACCGTGGACGCGCTGATGAAGCTCGACCTGGCCGCCGGTGTCGACGTCGAAATCAAGCTCTAATTTTTAAGCCCGTCCGAACGTCAGCGGACAGAAAGAACAGGAAGCACGCCGATGCGCTCCGGAGTGATCGCACAAAAGGTCGGGATGACGCGGGTCTTTACGGAGACCGGCGAACATATCCCCGTGACCGTGCTGAAGCTGGGCAATTGCCAGGTGTTGGGTCACCGCACGACCGAGAAGAACGGTTATGTCGCGCTGCAGCTCGGTTCGGGCACGCGCAAGACCGTGTATCTGCCGAAGGCAGAGCGCGGCCAGTTCGCCGTCGCCAAGGTCGAGCCCAAGCGCAAGGTCACCGAGTTCCGCGTGTCGCAGGACGCGCTGATCCCGGTCGGCGCCGAGATTCAGGCCGACCATTTCGTGGTCGGACAGTTCGTCGACGTTACCGGCACCTCGGTCGGTAAGGGTTTCGCCGGCGGCATGAAGCGCTGGAACTTCGGCGGCCTTCGCGCCACCCACGGCGTGTCGGTCTCGCATCGTTCGATCGGTTCGACCGGCGGACGTCAGGATCCCGGCAAGACCTTCAAGAACAAGAAGATGCCCGGTCACATGGGTGTCGATCGCATCACCACGCTCAATCTGCGCGTGGTGCAGACGGACGTCGAGCGCGGCCTGATCCTCGTCGAGGGCGCCGTCCCCGGCTCCAAGGGCGGATGGATCGCGGTGCGCGATGCCGTGAAGAAGGCGTTGCCGAAAGACGCGCCGAAGCCGGGCAAGTTCCGCCTGGCCGATGGCGGCGGCGAGGCAGCTGCAGCGCCGGCCGAGCAGGAGGGCGCGTGAGATGGAACTGAAAGTCACAACCCTCGAAGGCAAGGAAGCCGGCTCAGTCCAGCTTTCCGACGAGATCTTCGGTCTCGAGCCGCGCAAGGACATCATCCAGCGTTGCGTGCAGTGGCAGCTCAACAAGCGTCAGGCCGGGACCCACAAGTCCCAGGGCCGGGCGGATGTCTGGCGCACCGGCAAGAAGATGTACAAGCAGAAGGGCACCGGCGGTGCGCGTCACGGCTCGGCCCGGGTGCCGCAGTTCCGCGGCGGCGGCCGTGCGTTCGGTCCGGTGGTGCGCTCGCACGCCACCGACCTGCCGAAGAAGGTTCGCGCGCTGGCGCTGCGCCATGCGCTCTCCGCCAAGGCCAAGGACGGCGATTTGATCGTGATCGAGTCCGCCAAGCTAGAGGCTGCCAAGACCAAGGCGCTGGTTGGACACTTCTCGGGCCTCGGCCTGACCAACGCGCTGATCATCGACGGCGCCGAGCTCAACAACGGTTTCGCCATTGCCGCCCGCAACATCCCGAACATGGACGTGCTGCCGATCCAGGGCATCAACGTCTATGACATTCTGCGCCGCCAGAAACTGGTGCTGACCAAGGCGGCGATCGATGCGTTGGAGGCGCGCTTCAAATGAAGAACATCGATCCGCGCTACTACGACATCATCGTTTCTCCGGTCGTGACGGAAAAGGCGACGCTGGCCTCCGAGCACAACAAGGTTCTGTTCAAGGTCGCGAGCAAGGCGACCAAGCCGCAGATCAAGGAAGCCGTCGAGAAGCTGTTCGACGTCAAGGTCAAGAGCGTGAACACGCTGGTGCGCAAGGGCAAGACCAAGGTGTTCCGCGGTAATTTCGGTTCGCAGTCGGACGTGAAGCGCGCGATCGTGACCCTCGAAGAGGGCCACCGCATCGACGTCACTACCGGGCTATAAGGCGATACAGCGATGGCATTGAAAACATTCAACCCCACGACGCCCGGCCAGCGCCAGCTGGTGATGGTCGATCGTTCGGCGCTCTACAAGGGCAAGCCGGTCAAGACGCTGACCGAGGGCAAGCACTCCTCCGGCGGCCGCAACAACACCGGCCGCATGGTCGTGCGTTTTCGCGGCGGCGGCCACAAGCAGGCCTATCGCATCGTCGACTTCAAGCGCACCAAGGTCGACATGCCCGCGACCGTCGAGCGGCTGGAATACGATCCGAACCGCACCGCCTTCATCGCGCTTGTGAAATACACCGACGGCACCCAGGCCTATATCCTGGCGCCGCAGCGTCTGGCGGTGGGCGATACCGTGATCGCCGGCAACTATGTCGACGTGAAGCCGGGCAACGTCATGCCGCTCGGCAACATGCCGATCGGCACCATCGTCCACAATGTGGAATTGAAGATCGGCAAGGGCGGTCAGCTGGCGCGTTCCGCCGGGACCTACGCCCAGATCGTCGGCCGCGACCAGGATTACGTGATCGTGCGCCTGAACTCGGGCGAGCAGCGCCTGGTTCACGGCCGCTGCACCGGCACCATCGGTGCGGTGTCGAATCCGGACCACATGAACATTTCGATCGGCAAGGCCGGCCGCAATCGCTGGCTCGGCCGCAAGCCCCACAACCGCGGCGTCTCCATGAACCCGGTCGACCATCCGCACGGCGGCGGCGAAGGCCGCACCTCCGGTGGCCGTCATCCGGTCACCCCCTGGGGCAAGCCCACCAAGGGCAAGAAGACCCGCTCCAACAAGTCGACCAACAGATTCATTCTCATCAGCCGCCACAAGCGGAAGAAGTAAGGAACGCCGGACATGGTTCGTTCAGTCTGGAAAGGCCCGTTCGTCGAAGGCTCTCTGCTCAAGAAGGCAGATGCCGCGCGCGCGTCCGGCCGTCATGACGTGATCAAGATCTGGAGCCGCCGCTCGACCATCCTGCCGCAGTTCGTCGGCCTGGTGTTCGGCGTCTACAACGGCCAGAAGCACGTGCCGGTATCGGTCAACGAGGAAATGGTGGGTCACAAGTTCGGCGAGTTCTCGCCGACCCGTACCTTCCACGGCCATTCTGGCGACAAGAAAGCCAAGAAGGCTTGAGGATCTAAGCGATGAGCAAACCAAAGCGCGAACGGACCCTCCCGGACAACGAGGCCAAGGCGGTCGCCCGCATGCTGCGGGTGAGCCCGCAGAAGCTTAATCTTGTCGCGCAGCTGATCCGCGGCCGGAAGGCTTCGGCGGCGCTCGCCGACCTGCAGTTTTCGCGCAAGCGGATCGCGGTCGACGTCAAGAAGTGCCTGGAGTCGGCGATCGCCAACGCCGAGAACAACCACGACCTCGATGTCGACGATCTGATCGTCTCCGAGGCCCATGTCGGCAACGGCATCGTGATGAAGCGTTTCGCACCGCGCGGCCGTGGCCGCTCGGGCCGTGTCTTTAAACCATTCTCGCAGCTGACGATCGTCGTTCGTCAGGTCGAGGCGAGCGCTTAAATCGGGCGCGGGAGAGAACGATGGGTCAGAAGATCAATCCAATCGGGCTGCGTCTCGGCATCAACCGGACGTGGGATTCCCGTTGGTTCGCCGGCAAGAACGAATACGGCAAGCTGCTGCACGAGGATGTCAAAATCCGCGAGATCCTGCACAAGGAACTGAAGCAGGCGGCCGTCGCCAGGATCGTGATCGAGCGCCCGCACAAGAAGTGCCGGGTGACGATCCACTCCGCGCGTCCCGGCGTCGTGATCGGCAAGAAGGGCGCCGACATCGACAAGCTTCGCAAGAAGGTTGCCGACATCACCGCCTCCGACGTCGTCATCAACATCGTCGAAATCCGCAAGCCGGAGCTCGACGCCACGCTGGTCGCCGAATCGATCGCCCAGCAGCTCGAGCGCCGCGTCGCGTTCCGCCGCGCCATGAAGCGCGCGGTGCAGTCGGCGATGCGTCTCGGCGCCGAGGGTATTCGTATCAACTGCTCGGGCCGTCTCGGCGGCGCCGAAATCGCGCGCATGGAATGGTATCGCGAAGGCCGCGTGCCGCTGCACACGCTGCGCGCCGACATCGATTACGGGGTGGCCACCGCGTTCACCACCTTCGGCACCTGCGGCGTCAAGGTCTGGATCTTCAAGGGCGAAATCCTTGAGCACGACCCGATGGCCCAGGACAAGAAGATGGCCGAGGGCGACAACACGCGTCCCCGTCGCGACGCTGCCTAAAGCGATTTTTGAGAAGGTTTGAGGGCGTAAGCCATGATGCAACCAAAGAAGACGAAGTTCCGGAAGGCGCATAAGGGCCGGATCCACGGCACCGCGACTTCGGGCGCGACGTTGTCGTTCGGTCAGTTCGGCCTGAAAGCGATGGCGCCCGAGCGCATCACCGCGCGTCAGATCGAGGCCGCCCGCCGCGCGCTGACCCGTCACATGAAGCGCGCCGGCCGCGTCTGGATCCGGATCTTCCCGGACGTGCCGGTGTCGAAGAAGCCCGCCGAAGTCCGCATGGGCTCCGGCAAGGGTACGCCGGAATTGTGGGTGGCGCGGGTCAAGCCGGGCCGCGTGATTTTCGAAATCGACGGCGTGACCGTGCAGACCGCGAAGGAAGCGCTGACGCTCGCCGCCGCCAAACTGCCGATCAAGACGCGCTTCGTCGCGCGCATCGCGGAATAGGGAAGTGGTCATGGCCGAGATGAAAACCGCCGATATCCGCGCGATGAGCCCCGATCAGATGGACGACGCCGTCCTCAATCTGAAGAAGGAGCGCTTCAACCTGCGCTTCCAGCGCGCCACCGGGCAGCTGGAGAACACCTCGCGGCTGCGTGAAGCCCGCCGCGACATCGCCCGTATCAAGACCATCGCCGCGCAAAAGCGCGCGAAGAAGAAGTAAGGGGCCGACATGCCGAAACGTACGCTTCAGGGTGTGGTCGTCAGCGACAAGCAAGCCAAGACGGTTGTGGTGCGCGTCGATCGCCGCTTCACCCATCCGATCTACAAGAAGACGATTCGCCGCTCGAAAAATTACCACGCGCACGACGAGAACAACGAGTTCAAGCCGGGCGATCAGGTGTGGATCGAGGAAAGCAAGCCGATCTCGAAGTTGAAGCGCTGGACCGTGGTCCGGGGCGAACAGAAGAAAACGGCCTAAAGGTCGGTTCGGCTCAGCCGGGCGACTTTTTAGGAAATTTTAGGCGCAGTTCTGCGCATCAGAAAGAGGACGAGGTGCATCAATGATTCAGATGCAGACCAACCTCGACGTGGCCGATAATTCAGGCGCACGCCGTGTCATGTGCATCAAGGTGCTTGGGGGCTCCAAGCGCCGCTATGCCACCGTGGGCGACGTTATTGTCGTGTCGATCAAGGAAGCGATTCCGCGCGGCAAGGTGAAGAAGGGCGACGTGATGAAGGCCGTGGTGGTGCGGGTCCGCAAGGACATCCGCCGCCCCGATGGCTCCGTCATCCGCTTCGACCGCAACGCCGCCGTGCTGATCAACAATCAGTCGGAGCCGGTCGGCACCCGTATCTTCGGGCCGGTGCCGCGCGAGCTGCGCGCCAAGAACCACATGAAGATCATCTCGCTTGCGCCGGAGGTGCTGTGATGGCTGCCAAGATCCGGAAGGGTGACAAGGTCATCGTGCTGTCCGGCCGCGACAAGGGCCGTACCGGCGAGGTGTTCGAGGTGCGTCCCGACGACAGCAAGGCGCTGGTCCGCGGCGTCAACCTCGTCAAGCGTCACCAGAAGCAGACCCAGGCGCAGGAAGGCGGCATCATCTCCAAGGAGGCGCCGATCCACCTGTCCAACATCGCGATCGTCGGCAAGGACGGCAAGCCGACCCGCGTAGGTTTCAAGATTCATGCGGATGGCAAGAAGGTACGCGTTGCCAAACGCTCGGGAGCAGAGATCGATGGCTGAGACCGCATACACCCCGCGTCTGCGCGCGGAATATGACAAGAGCATCCGCAGCAAGCTGACGGAACAGTTCGGCTACGCCAACTCCATGCAGGTGCCGCGCCTGGACAAGGTCGTGCTCAACATGGGCGTCGGCGAGGCCGTCAACGACCGCAAGAAGGCCGAACTCGCCGCCGCCGATCTTTCGCTGATCGCGGGCCAGAAGGCCGTCGTGACCTATTCGCGGGTCGCGATCGCGACCTTCAAGCTGCGCGAGAACCAGCCGATCGGCTGCAAGGTGACGCTGCGCAAGGCCAAGATGTACGAGTTCATCGACCGGCTGGTGAACGTCGCGCTGCCGCGCGTGCGCGACTTCCGCGGACTGAACCCGAAGAGCTTCGACGGCCGCGGCAACTATTCGCTCGGCATCAAGGAACACATCATTTTCCCCGAAATCGACTTCGACAAGGCCGGGGAAACGTGGGGCATGGACGTCACGGTGTGCACTACGGCTGCCACCGACGACGAGGCCCGTGCCCTGTTGACCGCATTCAATTTCCCGTTCCGGCAGTGAGACGCTGACAAGCCTCTCAAACGCGGAAACCCAGGAGCCAAGCATGGCAAAGAAGAGTTCGATCGAGAAGAACAACCGGCGCAAG
>JBAUUA010001325.1:0-2473 GCA_049582465.1 Bradyrhizobium sp.
ATATCGGTATCGGCCGGCAGGAAGGTCTTCAGCGTCACCGGGGTGGCGACCTTGCCCATCCGAATCAGGCTGGCCGCAGTCTCGTAGATCGTCTGATGGAGCGGCTCGAAGTAGTGCTTCGGTTCCAGAAAGTCCGACACCCGGTAGAACGCGTCGTTGTTGACGAGTATCGCGCCGAGCAAGGCCTGTTCCGCCTCGATATTGTGCGGTGCGCTCCGATAGGCCGGGGTTCCGGCGTCGGGTGCGAGCTTCAGAACGTTCGAATCAAGTGCGGCCATGGTGCTCGAGTGTTCGTGGAACTTTGGCAGATACGGGGCGGCGATAAAGCGCCTGTCCTGTGGCAAGCGGAAGCGCCGTGACGCCTTATGCACGATTCACACAATGCGCGTGGGGAATTCGCATCGACGTGGCGCCATGGCGCTTGACGGGTTTCCGCCACGGCCGACCCGCCGCGCGTCATCATTCGAAAATGGAAGAAAATGGACTCGAAATGGAAGAAAACGATGGGAGCGAAGTGAACCATATCCCTCCCGGGGGATACCCATCCCAAGGACAGGGCGCGTCTTGAGCCCGCGATCTCAGTGCTGGATCAGATCAGAACGAGATAGATCAGCGCGATCAGGGCCGCTCCGACGCTCCCGGCGATCAGGGCGTAGTCGGTGCCGAGGTCGGCCTTGGGGTCGAACGATTTGGGGTCGAACGATGATGGGTAGGTTCTCTGGGTCATGGATGAGGCTTTAGGACAAGCCGACGGGACCCTCTGTGAACCACCTCACACATGGCCGGTTTTCTTTTCGGCATGATGGTGAGGAACGGACAGCCGGCTACCGGATTGGTACCGGCGCGGTCTAGGCAGGAACAGGCAATGGGCCAGCGAGTTCAGACTTGGAAACCAGCGGCATGGAGTTGCGGGCACGGTCAAAGAGCATGGCTGTCGATGCTGGTCCAGGCCATGGAAGAAGTGTCGCGCCCGGAAATTCGCAAAATCCCGTGCGATCCAGGGGTCCTGATCGCGCTTCGCGCCCAGCTCGCGCGCCCAGCCTCGCCATATCCCTATGGCGCCTCGACCTACTCCTTGCGGAACTGACATCCGCAGGGCCTTGCGCCTGGCCTATTCTCCCGCGATTTGCAGCCGTGGCCGCTGGCCGCGTTCGATACCGCGCAATTTTTCTTCTTCGCGGACGATATAGTCCCGCGTCATCGGCACCACGCCCTGGCGTTTGGTGAGCTGGATCTGGAAGTTCATCATATTCTGCTTGCGGAACGACATCTCGGAGCAGGCCAGATAAAACTCCCACATCCGCGCAAACCGCTCGTCATAGAGCTGCACCGCTTCCTCGCGCCGGGCCATGAAGCGCTGACGCCAGGCTTTCAGCGTTTCGGCGTAATGCAGCCGCAGGATTTCAGTGTCGCAGACCAGAAGGCCCGCGCGCTCGATCGCAGGCATCACTTCGGACAGCGCCGGGATGTAGCCGCCCGGGAAGATATATTTCGCGATCCAGGGATTGGTTGCGTCGGGCCCCTCGGACCGGCCGATCGAGTGCAGCAGCATCACGCCATCGTCGGTGAGAAGTTCGGCGCACCGCCGGAAATAGGTTTCGTAGAAGTCGACGCCGACATGCTCGAACATCCCAACCGACACGATGCGGTCGAACGGCCCGGTCACGTCGCGATAGTCCTCGAGGAAGAATTTCGCCGCCAGATTTTTCTCGGCCGCGCGCGCGTTCGCCACCTGCAACTGTTCGGTCGACAGCGTGATGCCGGTGACACGGGCCCCGGTCATTTCCGCCAGATAGAGGCTGAGTCCGCCCCAGCCGCAACCGATGTCGAGCACGCTGTTGCCGCGCTCGATCAGGAGCTTGGCGGCAAGATGACGTTTCTTGGCGAGCTGGGCATCATCGAGCGATGCGTCCGGAGTTTCAAAATAGGCGCAGCTGTACTGCTTGTCGGCGTCGAGGAACAGGGAATACAGCCGTCCGTCGAGATCATAGTGATGCGCGACGTTGTCTTTGGAGCGGCTCCGCAGGTTGATCTGCCTGAGATGCCTGACCAAGTAACGCAGCCACCACTGCAGCCTGGCCCAGCGCGGCACCATGTCGGGTTGATCCATCAGGATCGCCAGCGCATCGGCGATCGTGCCGTTCTCTACGACGAAAGTGCCTTCCATGTAGACTTCGCCGAGCGCAAGTTCCGGGTTGAGCAGAACCCTGCGTTCGGCGTCTGTAGTCAGAAATCGCGCCGACACCGGCTGACCGGTTCCATCGCCGCAACTAAATTTTGCCCCGCTTGCAGTGGTAAAGTGCATCGCGCCGCGGCGGATGAACTGCTGCAGGCAGTAACGCAACAAACGGTCCATCGAAACCACCAAACTCTAGCGATCCCAACGAGGCTAACGCACCGGCCGTCAAACTCGACGCATGTGTGGCCGAATGGTCCCACATGCTACTTATTCAATGATAGGGGTGACCAGGCG
>JBAUUA010001326.1:0-3384 GCA_049582465.1 Bradyrhizobium sp.
ATTCCTGCCGCATCAACGTGGACGGGCTCGGCTTTGTGACGATCACGATCCACAACACCTCGTCGGGGCAGGGCCACGAAACCCTGGTGTCGACCGTCGTGGGTGAAGTGCTGCAGATCGATCCCGACCTGATCCGCGTGGTGCGGCCGGATTCGCTGGCGTGCCTGCCTTCGAACTCGCCGGTCGGCAGCCGGATGGCGATCATGCTCGGCGGCGCGGCGTTCCATGCCGCGCAAAAGTTGAAGGCGAAGGTCACGCGGATCGGCGCGCACCAGTTCGGCCTCGGCGAGGACAAAGTGGTCTATGCCGGCGGCGGCGTCTCGGTGCCCGGCGGCGGCAAGCAGCTCGGCTGGGCCGAACTCGTCAACATCGCCCATCGCAACTATCATCTGTTGCCGGAGGGCATGGAGCCCGGCCTCGAGGCCACGCATGTGATGCAGGTGCCGACCGGCACCCAACTGCCAAAGGACGGCCGCGTCCAGATGTATCCGTGTCACTCCTTCGAGTTTCACGTGGTGCTGATCGCGATCGATCCGGCGCTCGGAAAACCCGAAATCCGGCGCTATGTGATCGGCCACGATTGCGGCACGGTCATCAACCCGCATATCGTCAGGGGCATGACGCTGGGCGGCATCGCGCACGGTCTTGGCGCAGCGCTGTTGGAGGAATTCGTCTATAATGACGAGGGCCAGCTGATTACCCAGGGTTTCATGGATTACCTGCTGCCCTCCGCCCACGAAGTGCCGGAAGTCGAGATCGTGCATCACTGCACGCCGTCGCCCTTCACCGTGTTCGGGCAGAAGGGTTCCGGCGAAAGCGGTTATCTCGGCGCGCCCGCGGCGATCTCCGGCGCCATCAATGACAGCGTCGCCTCGCTCGGCATCTCCTTCAACAAGCTTCCGATCCGCATTTCCGCCATCGGCGATGCCATCGCCACCGCGCAATCAGCCAAATCCGAAGAGTGACAACATGATCATCGACTGCCATGCCCATCTGGTGCCGCCGAGCCTGCTGGATGCGATCCGCGCTCAGGCTTCGAGCTTTCCCTCGATCCGCCTGATCGAGGACGGCGGCAGCCTCGGCTTCTCCTTTGCCGGCGGCAAGCCGACCCGGCCGGTTTCAAAGCCGCTGAGCGATCTGCCCGGGCGGCTGAAATGGATGGACGAGCAGAAGATCGACAAGCAGGTGGTCGGCGGCTGGCTCGACATGTTTGCCTATGAAGTGCCGGCGGAGGAGGGCGCGGCCTGGTCGCGCCTGATCAACACGCATCTGGCGCAGACCGCGATGCGCGAACCGCGCTTCGTGCCGCTCGCCACGGTGCCGCTGCAGGACGGCGCGCGCGCCGCGGAAGTGCTGCGCGAGGCGCATTCGGCCGGGTTCAAGGGCGCGATGATCGGCACCCAGCCGAAGGGCAAGGGCGGCGTGCTCGATGATCCCACGTTAAAACCGTTCTGGGAGACCGCCAACGAACTCGGTTCGGTGGTGTTCATCCATCCGGTGTTCGAAAGCGGCGACGACCGGGTGGATGATTACGGCATGGCGAACGCGGTCGGGCGCATCACCGACACGCTGATCGCGATGTCGCGGCTGATCTATGCGGGCCACGTCACACGCTACGATAACGCGAAGATCGTCGCCGGCATCGGCGGCGCGGCGCTGCCTTACGTGATCGGCCGGCTGCGCCGGAATTACTCGCTCGACAAGGACAAGCTCGGCGATCCCGACGCGGCGCTGGCGGCGATGTATTACGACACCATCGTCCAGGACCCGCGCGCGCTACGCTATCTCGCCGACATCGTCGGCCCCGAGCGGATCATGATGGGATCGGACATGCCATTCCCGATTGGCGATCTCGCGCCGACCAGGATCGTCGCCGAGACTCGATTTTCGGACAGCGAGCGCGCCGCCATCAATGGCGGGCTGGCGCGCAAGCTGTTCGGCCTGTGAGGAATTGCGGATCGTAATGGGTAAAATTGCGGGGAGGTGGTCATGATCAGAGGTTTGGCTTGTCTTGCATGCGCCGGCATCCTGCTCGCGTCGGCACCGGCGCGGGCGCAGGCTCCCGAGCCGGTCTCCATCGTCGTGTTCGGTCCTCCCTCGCTCGGCGCGTTCTTGCCGCCGGTGATCAAGGCCCAGAAGCTGGACGAGAAGAACGGTCTTGCGATCAAATTCGAGGAGCGTACGCCCGACGCCTATACTGCACAGTTTAACTCCGGCGAATTCCAGCTCGGCGGGAGCGCGTCGCTGCTGACGGTTGGCCTTGCCGACACCCGCGGCGTCAAGGTGACCTATCTGTTCAACCTGTTCGACTTCTGGGGCGCGGTCGTCACCTCGCGCCCCGAGGTCAAGACGCTGAAAGATCTCGAAGGCAAGGACCTCGCCGCGGCCAAGGGCACCACCAATTACGTGATGTACGACTGGTTCGCGCGCCAGCTCGGCGCCGACACCGCGAAGATTTCGGTGATCAATACCGCAACTCCCGGCCTGATCGGCTACGCGCTGGCCGATCGCGCCGCCGCGGTCCAGCTCTGGGAACCGGCTTACACGACGCTGTTGTCGAAGAAGCCGGAGATGCGGACCATCGATCTTGCCATTGCCGACAGCTGGAAGAAATTCACCGGCAGCCGCAACATTCCCTATCTCGGCGTCGCCGCGCATATCGATTGGGTCGAGAAGCACCCGGCGCTGGTTCCGAAGCTCTATGCGGCCTACAAGGAAGCTGCCGACTGGGTGACCGCGCATCCCGACGAGGCCTCGAAACTGATCGCGGCCAAGGGAACGCCCGACGACCAGAAGGCGATCGCCGACATCATCCGCGCCAATGACCGGCTCGGCATGAACGTGAAGTGGGCGTCCGACGTCGCCAAGGAAATCAATTCGGTCTATGCCGCCGGCAAGTCGATCGCCTTCCTGCCGTCGGATCCTGCCGCCTCGACCATCTATCGGGCACCCGGCAAATGAGCGATGCCGCGCCGCAGACCCTGGCATCGCCGCAGCCGAACCGGCTGCTTGCGGCGGCAAGGCGGCTGGGGACGTCGGTGCTGCCATTCGTCGTGGTGATCCTGGTCTGGCAGTTCGCCTCGCTGTTCTTTCCGCGCTTTCTTTTCCCCTCGCTGATCGACGTATTCTGGCGCTGCATCGATATCTTCTCCACAGGCGCGATGTTCGGCGACGTGCTGGCGACCATCCTTCGCATTCTGGCGGGGCTTGCCGGCGCCTTCATCGTCGGCGGGGGACTTGCGCTGTTGATGGTGCGCTCGCGCGCGATCGACAATTTCCTCTCGCCGATCCTGACGCTGTTCCAGGGCATTCCGGCGCTGTCCTGGGTGGTGTTCGCCATCATCTGGTTTCACGGCGTCGAGTTCCGCATCTTCTTCATCATGG
>JBAUUA010001327.1:0-6545 GCA_049582465.1 Bradyrhizobium sp.
CGATCGCGCAGCGCTATCAATTGCCGGAGATGCTGGCGCGGGTGCTGGCGGGGCGTGACGTCGCGATCGACGCGGTCGAGGATTTTCTCGACCCGACCATCCGCAAGATGATGCCGGATCCCTACACCGTCACGCAGATGGAAGCCGCGGCGAAGCGGATCGCGGATGCGGCGGCGCGCGGCGAAAAGGTCGCGATCTTCGGCGATTACGACGTCGACGGCGCCACGTCGGCGGCGCTGCTCGCCTGGCACCTGCGCCATTGCGGGCTCGATCCCCTGATCCACATTCCCGACCGGATTTTTGAAGGCTACGGGCCCAATGTCGAGGCTATCCGCATGCTCGCGGAAAAGGGTGCCAGGCTGCTGGTGACCGTCGACTGCGGCACCACCAGCCTCGAGCCGCTGGCCGAAGCGCGGCGGCTCGGGATGTCGGTCGTCGTCATCGATCATCATCAATGCGGCGATGAACTGCCGGAGGTCGAGGCGCTGGTGAATCCGAACCGCCCCGACGACCTCTCCGGCCTCGGCCATCTCGCCGCGGTCGGTCTCGTGCTGGTCACGCTGGTCGCGGTCAATCGCGCACTGCGCGCGCGCGGCTTCTGGACCGCCGAAAGGCCGGAGCCGGATCTGCTCGGCATGCTGCATCACGTCGCGCTCGGCACCGTCGCCGATGTCGCGCCGCTGGTCGGGCTAAATCGGGCGTTCGTCGCCAAGGGCCTGATCGCGATGCGCCGCCGCGATCATGTCGGCCACACCGCGCTGATGGACGTGTCGCGGCTGAACGGCCCGCCCGAGGCCTGGCATCTCGGCTTCATGCTGGGGCCGCGCATCAACGCCGGCGGGCGGATCGGGCGCGCCGATCTCGGCGTGCGGTTGCTGCTGGAAGGCGATGTCTCGGAAGCGGCGAGGATCGCCGCCGAGCTCGATCGCCTCAACACCGAGCGCCGTGTCATCGAGCAGATGGCGGAGGCGCAGGCCGAAGCCGAGGCGCTGGCTTCACTGGGGCTGGAAGACAAGGGCTCCGTCATCGTCACGGCGTCGGAAGGCTGGCATCCCGGCGTGGTGGGCCTTGTCGCCTCCAGGCTGAAGGAAAAATTCTCGCGGCCCGCCTTTGCCATCGCGCTGGAGCCCGGCGGCATCGGCACCGGCTCGGGACGCTCGATCGGCGGCGTCGATCTCGGCAGGGCGGTGCGGCAGGCGGTCAAGGACGGCCTGTTGCTGAAGGGTGGCGGCCACGCCATGGCCGCCGGCGTGACCTTGCGCAAGGAGAAGCTGGCGGAATTCCGCGCCTATATGGAAAGCGCGCTGGCCGCCGACGTCGCGGCCTCGCGCCATGTCAACGAGCTCTTCATCGACGGCGCCGTCAGCGCGCGCGCGGTGACGCCCGAACTGGCGGCGACGCTCAATCGCGCAGGGCCGTTCGGCAGCGGCAATCCCGAGCCTGTGATCGCGCTGCCCGCGCATCAATTGGTCTATGCCGATGAAGTGGGGCAGGCGCATCTGCGCGTCCGCTTCAAGTCCGGCGATGGCGCCACCGTCAACGGCATCGCGTTTCGCTCGATCGGACAAAAACTCGGCAACGCGCTGGTCGCCAATCGCGGCCAGCCGCTGCATGTCGCGGGTTCGCTCGCGGTCGATCGCTGGCAGGGCAACGAGCGGGTGCAGTTGCGCGTGCTCGATGTCGCGGTGCCGGATCAGGGGCCGGCAATCATCAGATAAATCTTCAAGAAACGGATCGGGAGCGGAAATGACCGGGCAAGGTCAGGGCAAGGTCACCGGGACCGAACGCGTCACCGACGGCGGCATGAACGCGGGGGGGTGCGGCGGACCTAACCGCCTTGTCGCAACCGCGCCAGGACCTTCAGCCCGCCATAGCCGTCGGCGGGCTCCAGTCCCATCCTCATCTGGTAATCCCTGACCGCTTTCATGGTGTCGTTGCCGACGCGGCCGTCGGTACCGCCGGTGTCGAAACCCGCTTTCGTCAAGCGGACCTGCATTTCCTGCACTTCGGCGAGTGTCAGCGCGCGCTCGGAGCCCGGGAACGGCTGAAGGAAGGGCGGGGCGCCCAGGATGCGGTCGCCGAGATGGCAGATCGCCAGCGCGTAGTTCATCGACGGGTTGTAGCTACGCACCGAATAGAAGTTCGGTCCCAGCAAGAAGGCCGGACCGCCCGGTTCGGGTATCCAGAGCTTCGCGGAGGCATTCGGTTGCGGAAACGGCTGGCCGTCGGCGCGGGAGACGCCGGCGCCGGCCCATGCCGCGTAGGTGCGGCTGCCGCTGGAGGTGTGGCCCGGCGCGCGGACTTCGTGACCCCAATGTTCGCCGCGGTGGTATTTGCCGCGCTCGACCAGGTAGCGCGCGGTGGAACCAAGCGCGTCGTCCGGCTTGCCGAACGGCGATACCCGGCCATCGTGGTCGTAATCGATGCCGACATTGAGCCAGACTTCCGGCATCCATTGGGTATGCCCCATCGCGCCCGCCCACGACCCTCGCATCTCCTCCGGCGTGCTCCAGCCGCGATCGACGATCCGCAAGGCATTGATCAGCTCGCTCTGCCAATAGGCTTGGCGCCGTGGCGCGTTCCAGGCGAGCGCCGCCAGCGACGGAAACACGGGGCGCATGTGGTTCCGCTGCACCTGGGGGTCGCCAAAGGCGGATTCGACGCCCCACAGCGCCAGCAGCGTGCCGCGCTCGACGCCGAAATCATGCTCGATCCGCGCAAACAGCGCTCCGTTTTTCCGCAGCGCTTCCTTGCCGGCGCTGATGCGCCAGTCCGAGACGCGGCGATTGATGTATTGCCAGGTCTCCTCGTTGAACTCCGGCTGGTCCCCCATCTGGTCGAACACGGACATGTCCGGTTCGATGCGGCCCATCACGCGGTTCCACGTCGCCTCCGAAATGCCCTTCGCCAGCGCGCGCCCCCGGAATTTGTCACGCCATCGGCCGAAGCCGGGCGGGGCCGCGGCAAGCGCGCCGAGGGACGACGCCAGCAGGGCACCGACGGCAAAGCCGGATCGCAGCAGGGTGCGGCGCGTCGGCCGGTTGAGGGAATCAGGCTGTTTCATCGCGGCAGTCTAGCGGCGCAAGCGAGGGGGCGGCAGTGCCCCTCGCTGCGGCAACTAGCCGTCCTGCTGCAGCTTCGCGGCAATCTCGGACAGCCAGCGCCGCACGGTCGCCTCGGCCGGCGTCAGCTTCCGCTTCAGCGCTATCGCCGGCAACTGTCGAGCAATGTCAGGCCGTGCATGGTATCAGTGCTTATGATCTGACAGAACACTTATAATCCGAGGTGATGAACATGTCACATGCCCGTAGTGAATATGAAGACTTCAAGGCACTGGCGCCGGACGTGTATGATACCGTCCTGGCGCTTGGCAAGATCGCCGCCAAGGCCGGCATCGACAAGCAACTGCTGGAATTGATCAAGCTGCGCGCCTCGCAGATCAACGGCTGCGCGTTCTGCGTGCAGCATCACATCCTGCTGAGCGAAAGCCTCGGTATCCCCGTCGACAAGCTCAACCTGCTTGCGGTCTGGCGCGAGGCGCCGCTGTTTTCGCCGCGCGAGCGCGCGGCGCTGGCGTGGACCGAGGCGCTGACCTTGCTGCCCGGCGGCGTCAGCGACGAAGTCTATGCGGAGGCGAGCGCGGCATTTTCGGAGAAGGAACTGCTCTACCTCACCTCGGCGATCGCCTCGATCAATGTCTGGAACAGGTTCGGCGCGGGCTATCGCTGGAGCCCGGCGGCGCGGCAAAAGCCGGTCACCGCGGCGGCGTCATAGCCAGGAGCGATCAATTGTCGCCGCCTTCCGTCGTACCGTGGGAGGCGGCATCCTCCGGCAGCGCATGCGCCACGGCCGGAGAGGCCGCGACTTCGGGGCCGATCTCGCGGCCGCGCCAGCGGATCAATCGCTCATAGGCCGAGATCAGCGTGACGTAGGGACTGACCCAGATCCAGCCATCGCGGGTGAACACCTGCACGTCGAAATGCAGATGCAGGCTGGTGCCGTTGGGGTGGTCGAGATAGTTCGAAACCACGCCGATCCTCTCGCCTTCGCCCACGCTGCGCCCGTTCAGCACGCCGTCGGCATCGAGCGCGGCCGGGTTCATGTGCATGTAGCGGAAGCGGATATGTTCGGTACTCGTATTGACCTGCAGCGTGACCGCCTGCTGCTTTGGCGCGCGGATCACGACGCCGTCGCGGACAGCGACCACCGCCTGCTGCTTGCGATCGCAGCGTTCGGTGCCTTCGATATTCGGCGGACAGGGCGCCGGACGGATATCCTCGCCCTGATGGCCAAAGCCGCCGGGACACTGGCCCACATTGAAACTGCGGGCTTCGCAAAAATTGTCCCGCCAGGGGTAGCTGGTAGTTCCGCCAGCCAGCTCGTCCAGCGGCTGGTCGCTCGATCTGCGACTCCTGAATTCCTGCGAATGGACGAACGCGATTGGTTTCTGCAGCGGAAATCGAATTTGGGAGTAGGCGATCAGGTCGGCGCGGCCGCCTTGCCTGCGCAAGCCTGACCTTGCGATGATGTCGCCGCTCGGGCGATAGGTAAAGTCGGACGAGCGTTCCGCCAGCCGGCTGGAAATGCCGGCCGCAACATCCATTGGTGGCCGCGAGGGCGTGCCGCCGGCGACATGCAACGCCTTGAGGAAACGCTCGGCGACGGGATAGGCCTCGCGGCAGGCCAGCCGCCGCGCCCGCGGCGCCGAGTCGAGGCACTGGATCGACACCACATAGGCAACGCCGAATCGGGTGAAGGCATAGCGCACATAGCCTTCCCGGATGAAGCGGCGCAGGTCGGGAAACTCCGCCGACAATGCCTTGACCGGTTCGCCCTTGCCGCCGGCGGGATCGTCGATGTCGTAGATCAGTATCGAGCCGGTGATCTGGACTTCGACCGGCCTGGCAAAAGTCCGTTGTGGCATGCCGTCGCCGGCGTCGGGCTCCAGCGAAAACACTGCGTCGTAGCCGGCGGGGCCGGCGTCAAACATATCGGCGGGCCGGAAGTCGGCCTGATAATGCGACAGCGAGAGGCTGGCCGGCGCGCCGTTCGACCGGGCCTCGAGGTACGCCGCGGTGTCGAAAGGCAGCAGCACCGGCACCGGACTGCGCCCGATGCCGCCAAAGATCGACGAGGTCACCGCGTTCAGCTGCACCAGCCCTGGCATCGAACGCGGATCGGACACAGGCAGCCGGTAGCGGCGGGTCAACGTGAACGCGGACGCTACCGCCGGCCTTGTGTTGATCTCGGACCGGAACTGGTTGAGCGCGGCGCGCCAATCGACCCGGAGCGCCGAGATCGCTGGCGTCCTGAATTCGTCGGCGCGGGCGGCGTTGCCGCCAGCGAGCAGCATCAGGCATGTCAGAGTAGGAACGACCAGCCGGGGCAAGGAACGGCAGAAAGTGTTGTTTCTCAACCGCCCCCGCAACATGCCCGGATATCGCCTAATCCTTTGCGCGCTCGACGTAAGATCCGTCTTCGGTCATGACCACGATTCGGGTGCCGACGCCAATATGCGGCGGCACCGCGGTACGAACGCCGTTGGAGAGGATGGCGGGCTTGTAGGAAGACGACGCGGTCTGGCCCTTGGTGACCGGTTCGGTGTCCACGACTTCCAGCGTCGCGCGCTGCGGCATCTGGATCGCCACGGGAAGAACGCCGTGAAGCGACAGCTTCACCTGCATGTTTTCCTGCAAATAGGGCGCGGCCGAGCCGATGACATCCTTCGCCACCATCACCTGATCGTAGGTGTCGGTGTTCATGAAGTGGAAGCCGTCGGCGTCCTCGTAGAGGTAGTTGAAGTTGTGGTCCTCGATGGTGGCCTTCTCGACCTGGTCGGTGGTCTTGTAGCGCTCGGAAATCTTCACCCCGTCGCTGATCCGGCGCATTTCGATCTGGCTGACCGGCGTTCCCTTGCCGGGATGGATGTTTTCGGCGGTCAGGACCACGTAAAGCTTGCCGTCTTGCTCGATGACGTTGCCCTTGCGAATAGAACTGGCGATGACTTTCAAAGCTGTCTTTCCTGGTGTTCTGGCCCGGGACCGATCAGGACATGGGCATCCCGAGGCCAGCGAAGCGGTTTCGGGCTGCAACATACTGATTTTGCCGGTGGATGCCAGCGTTTTACGGGTTTTGGGCACGGCTCGCAACGGCCGAAAGGATCGGATCTGGCCGTGCGATACGCCGCTCATTCCGACGGACCGCCGGGGCTCTTGACGGCCTTGGCGTTGTGCTCGGCGAAGGCGGCAGGGACTGAGAACTTCCCGGTCTTCAGATCGTAGACACAGCGCCAGCCTTCGATCCATGGCAGGGGTTTTTCTTCGCCTTGGGCGTCAAACGACAGGCCGATCACGACATATCGGCTGTCGGGCCAATGTTCGCCCAGCCAGGCGTAGTTATCGTCCATCCCCTTGAGCAGGATGGCTTGCGCGTGGTCCAACGAATCCCGGTCTTTCGGATCCCGATGCAGCGCTTTGGATACCGGCGAATCGAAGAAATCATCCCAAGCCAGCATGCCGAGCGGTTTCTTGGTCACGGGCAGGAAT
>JBAUUA010001328.1:0-4083 GCA_049582465.1 Bradyrhizobium sp.
GACGGACTGCGCAAGGGACTGACGAGTTATGGCGACGCCGGATTTTCGCTGTTCCTGCGCAAGGCCTTCATCAAGGCGATGGGCTATTCCGACGACGCGCTGAACCGCCCGATCGTGGGCATCACCAACACCTACAGCGACTACAATCCCTGCCACGGCAACGTGCCCCAGATCATCGAGGCGGTGAAGCGCGGCGTGATGCTGACCGGCGCGATGCCGATGGTGTTTCCTACCATCTCGATCGCGGAGAGCTTTGCGTATCCGACCTCGATGTATCTGCGCAATCTGATGGCGATGGATACCGAGGAGATGATCCGCTCCCAGCCGATGGACGCCGTCGTCGTGATCGGCGGCTGCGACAAGACCCTGCCGGCGCAGATCATGGCCGCGGTCTCGGCCGATCTGCCGACCGTCGTGATCCCGGTCGGGCCGATGGTGGTCGGCCATCACAAGGGCGAGGTGCTCGGCGCCTGCACCGATTGCCGCCGCCTGTGGGCCAAATACCGCGCCGGCGAGATCGACGATGTCGAGATCGAGGCGGTCAACGGCAGGCTCGCGCCCTCGGTCGGCACCTGCATGGTGATGGGCACCGCCTCGACCATGGCCTGCATCACCGAGGCGCTGGGCCTGTCGCTGCCGATGAGCGCGACGATCCCGGCGCCGCATGCCGAACGCTTTCGTTCCGCCGAAGCCAGCGGCAGGGTCGCCGCCGCGATGGCCATGGCGAAGGGCCCGAAACCCAGCGAGTTTCTGACGCTGGCCTCGTTCAGAAATGCGCAGGTGGTGCTGCAGGCGATCGGCGGATCGACCAACGGGCTTATTCATCTGACGGCGATCGCCAATCGCACCCAGTACCGCATAGACCTCGAAGCCTTCGACAGGCTCGGCCGCGAAGTGCCGGTCCTGATCGACTTGAAACCGTCGGGCGAGCATTACATGGAGCATTTCCATCATGCCGGCGGCGTGCCCAAGCTGATGAAGCAGCTCGGCGACCTCATCGACCTCGACGCCAAAACCATCACCGGCGCGACCTTGCGCGAGGTCGTCGCCGCCGCCGAGGAAGTGCCGGGGCAGGATGCGATCCGTCCGCGCACCCAGCCGATCAAGCCGGAAGGCGCGATGGCGGTCTTGCACGGCAATCTAGCGCCACGCGGCGCGGTCATAAAACATTCGGCGGCCAGCCCCAAGCTGCTGCAGCACACCGGCCGCGCCGTGGTGTTCGAATCCGTGGAAGACATGACGCTGCGGGTCGACGATCCCTTGCTCGACGTCAATGCCGACGACGTGCTGGTGCTGCGCAACGCCGGGCCGAAGGGCGCGCCGGGCATGCCGGAGGCGGGCTATCTGCCGATTCCGAAGAAGCTGGCGCGCGGCGGCGTCAAGGACATGGTGCGGATTTCCGACGCGCGGATGAGCGGAACGGCGTTCGGCACCATCGTGCTGCATATCACGCCGGAATCCGCCGTCGGCGGTCCGCTGGCGCTGGTTCGGAACGGCGACATGATCCGGCTCGACGTCGCCAAGCGCAGCATCGATCTTCTGGTAGACGCCAAGGAACTGGAAAAGCGCCATGCTGCGCTGGCGCTGCCGGCGACGCCGGAATGGGCCAGCCGCGGCTATGCGCATCTGTTCAACGAAACCATCCTGCAGGCCGACGAGGGCTGCGATTTCGACTTTATGCGGGCCAAGGGGAAGTAGCCGGTTTCCATTGCTGCGCTCGCAATGACGGCTGCAGACGAAGCCGGGCCTCCCATCGACCTCCCGCGGCTGCGTTCCCGCCCTTTGTTTTGTTGACTTTCGAACAACCCCAATGGGATGATCGAAGAAAATACAACACGCCAAAGGGGGAGACGATGCGCAAGCTGAAAGGCATTCTCGCTGCAATCGCGGCCGCGTCTGCGATCATGATGGCCACCGGCGCGCCCGCGCAGGAAGTAAAGCATTATCGCTTCGCCTATGATCAGCCGAAGACGACGGGATATGGCATCCTCGGCGATATCTTCGCCGACAAGCTCAAGGCGCTGAGCAAGGGCACCATGCTGATCGATCAGTATCCCGGCGCGCAGCTAGGGCAGGAGCCGCAGGTTTTGCAGCTCGTGAAATCGGGCGACGTCGAATTCTGCATTTCCTCCTCCGCGAACGCGGCGACACTGTCGCCGCAGGCCGGCGTGATGTCGATGCACTTCCTGTTCCGCTCGGAAGCGCACCTCGTCAAGGCGATCGCCGACCCCGACGTGTCGAAGGCCGTCAAGGCGATGATCGCGGACACCGTGCAGGGGGCTCACGTCATCGCGTTGGCGACGCTCGGTCTGCGCAGCATGTATGCCAAGCGCGAGATCAAGAACATCGGCGACATGAAAGGCCTCAAGGTGCGGGTGCAGGCGACCCCCACCGAGGACACCATGTTCCCGGCCTACGGCGCGCAGATCGTGCACATGCCGTTCGGCAGCGTCTACACCTCGCTGCAGACCGGCGTGGTCGACGTCGCCGAAAACGGCGTCAACGTCTATCTCGCCAACAAGCACTATGAGGTCGCCCCGGTGCTCTCGATGACCGAGCACGAGGCCAATAACAGCCTGGTGTGGGTCAGCGACAAGCTCTGGAACAGCCTGACGCCGGAGCAGCAGGGCTGGGTGCAGGCCGCCGCCGACGAGGTCAACAAGAACCAGCCCGCGAAAGCGATCGAGCTCGAGCACCAGTCGCAGGAAAAGCTGAAGACCATGGGCGTGAAGGTCGTCACCGATGTCGACAAGGCAGGCTTCATCGCCGTCGCCGACCCCTATCTCGACAAGCTCGCCAAGGAGCTTGGCCCGCACGCCGAGAAGGTCAAGGACCTGATTCGCGCGATCAAATAGGCCGCGGCCCACCGCGCGTCGTCCCGGCGAACGCCGGGACCCATACGCCGCGGCCTTTCAGTTTGAGCGAACGGGGCAGCCGACTTTCCATAAACAACCGACGCCGGTGGTGGGCCCCGGCTTCGCCGGGACGACGAGAGAGTTTGATCTGCCACGACGGAGAGTTCGCCGATGCCCATCGCCGACAAACTGGTGCTGCAGCGGCAGCATCACCTGAAATGGCGGTCGTTTGACAGGCTCGAACTGATCCTGATGGTGCTTTGCGGGCTGTTGTGTTTCGGCTTCTCGCTCTCCGTCATGTGCGACATCGTCACCCGCACCATCGGCCATCCCTGGCTGTGGCTGCAGGAGGTCACCTCCACGCTGTTCATCTACGCGATCTTCATTGGCGCGGCGGTCGCCACCCGCCGCAACGATCATCTGTACCTGACCGCGATCTCCGACGCCCTGCACGGCACGCCGCGGCTGATCGTCGAGATCCTGATCCGCATGGTGGTTCTCGGCGTCGCGTTTTGCCTGGTCTGGTTCGGCTATATCAATTATCTCAGGGGCTTCGGCAGTTTCCGGCTGCCCTCGGGAACGCCGATCGCTTCGCTCTATGCCGTGATTCCCATGGCGGGCCTTCTGATCGGACTGTTCACCATCGAGCAGCTGGTCAACGGCATCAGGAACGGTTTCGACCATCCAGAGCCGCCGGAAGAGGACCTGCCGATCCGCCCCGCCGATGCGGGCGGGCAGAAGCGGGTGGGGCTGTGAGCGCACCGGTCATCCTGGCGCTGATGTCGTTCTGCTTCCTGTTCTTCGGCTATCTCGGCGTGCCCGTGCCGTTTTCGCTGATGGCGGGCGTGTTCGTGGGCGCGATGTTCACGGATGTCTCGCTGGCGGCGATCATCCAGAAGATCTTCGACGGGGTGGATTCCGAAGCGCTGCTGGCGATCCCGTTTTTCCTTTTGGTCGGCGAACTCATGAGTTCGGCCAATGTGGTGGTGCGGATCGCCAACCTGTCGCTGTCGCTGGTCGGGCATATCCGAGGGGGCCTATCGCAGGTCGTCGTCGTCTTCAGCATGTTCTTCTCGGAGATGTCGGGATCGACCACGGCCGACGTCGCCGTGATGAGCCGCGCGCTCGGCGGCCCGATGAAGCGGGAGGGCTACAGCCCCGCCTTCATCGCCGCGATCATCGCTTCCGCCTCCACCATCGCGGCGCTGGTGCCGCCGAGCATCACCGC
>JBAUUA010001329.1:0-3724 GCA_049582465.1 Bradyrhizobium sp.
AGACCGTGCCGCGCATGCCCAGCGGATCCCAGTCGCCGACCACGGACACGCCTTCCGTCTTGGCCGGTATCGCAAGGTAAAGCGTGTTGCGCCGGGAAGCTTTTTCACCTTCCACGATTTCGGTGCAGAGCACGCCGTAATAATCGGCATGTCCCGCAAGCGAAGCAAATATCTTCTTGCCGTTGACAATCCAGCCGCCGTTGACCGGCTTTGCCTCGGTCCCAAAGGCGACGCCGCCGGCCGCGGCGGCGCCGCCTTCGGAGAAGGGCTGCGAATAGATCGCGCCATGGTCGACGATGCGCTTGTAGTGCACCGCGCGGCGGCGCTCGTGCTCGGCGCGGGTGGCGGCATCCATGTCGAGATCGTCGGCCAGCGGTCCCGACCACAGCGTCGAACAGACATGCATGTTCCAGGTCAGCGCGGTGGCGCCGCAATAGCGGCCGATCTCGGCGGCGGCCAGGGCATAGGTCTGATAGTCTGCGCCGAAGCCGCCGAGCTGCCTGGGAATGGCGATGCCGAGCAGGCCCGAGCGATGCAGATCCCGGTAATTCTCGGTTGGGAATTTCGCGTCGCGATCGTAAGCCGCCGCGCGGCCTGCGAACACGCTCTGGCCAAGCTCGCGCGCGCGCGCGATAATTCCGGCTTGCTCGTTGCCCAGCCGAAACGCGGCGGGATCGAAGATCGGTGCATCCAGATCGATCTTGTCGACCGCGGCTACGCTCTTGCTCGCTTGTACCGTCATTATGCCGTCACTTGGGTTGGTGCCGCATGGGCTTTCAGAAAGGAATCCAGCGCGGCATTGAAGGCGGCTGGACGTTCGAGATTGACGAGATGGCCGGCGCCTTCGAGTTCGACGTAGCTGGCCCTTGGAATGTAAGTCGCCATCTTCGCCATCATCGGCGCCGGTGCGTTCTTGTCCCTGGAGCCCGACAGCACCAGCGTCGGCACCGCGATGTCCTTCAGCGCATTGCGCTGGTCGAATCCCAACAATGCCAGCATGCTGGCACGATAGCTCGCCTCGGGCACGGCGGCCATGCAGTCGCGCGCAAGCTCCATCCCCCTGATATCGGCATTGTCGCCGACCAATTCCTTCACCAGGGTCGGTGCCAGCGAGGCCATGGTTTCGCCGCGGTCGAGCGGGCCGAGCCGCGCGCCGATGAATTCCTTCTGCCAGTCGCCGTCAGTCTTGCCGAATGCCGGGCTGGTTTGGGCGAGAACGACGGCGGCGGCGGCATCAGGGTGTTTTGTCAGCCATTGCTGAACGATCATGCCGCCGATCGAATGCCCGACCAGGATGGGTTTGATTGCGCCGACTTTTCCAAGGAAATCCTGCAGCGCATCCGCAAGCGTCGCAATGCTGACGGCTGGCAGTGGTGCTGACCCACCATAGCCCGGCATGTCCCAGGCCATGGCGCGATAACGATCGCCGAAGGCCTCGATCTGACCGCGCCACGCCCGGGCCGCACCGCCGATCCCGTGCAGGAACACCAGCGGCGGCGAGCTGGGCTGGCCGGCGGCCTCGTAGCCGAAACGGCCGTCGCTGGTTTTCATGGGCGCAGATGCTGGCACGCCGGGGGCTCCTGTCTTGCCGGACCTCGTGATGCTAACAGGACCTCGGCGTATGAAAAGCGATATTTTATATTTAAAGCAAGTGGCGTTTGCGGTCCGATTCCGGCCTGTCGGCAACCGCCGGGGCAGCTGCGGTTGGCTTGCATTTCTTGCAAAAGCTTGAAGTCTAAAATATACGCAAGTCTCGCTGTGGCGTGAATTTTTTCGGGGGAGATGGCCGCATGTCCGGACTACCGCGTTCCTCCCACGCCCTCGTCACCGGTGGCGGACGTGGTATCGGCCGCGCCATTGCGGGCACGCTGGCGCGCGCGGGAGCAACCGTCACGGTGCTCGGCCGCAATCGAGCAACGCTGGATGAGGCAGTGGCGGCGGGCGAGGCGCATTTTGCCGTCATTGCCGATGTCGCCGATCAGGCCGCCGTCAACGCCGCGATCGCGGAGGCTGCAGGCCGCCAGCCGATCGATATCCTGATCGCCAATGCCGGCATCGCGGAATCGGCGCCGTTCGCAAAATCCGATGCGGCGCTGTTTCGGCGCATGATGGACGTTGACTTCATGGGCGTCGTGCATGCCATCCAGGCCGTATTGCCTGCCATGAAAGACCGGCCTTACGGCCGCATCGTCGCTATCGCATCGACCGCGGGCCTCAAGGGCTATGCCTATGCCAGCGCTTATAGCGCAGCAAAGCACGCGGTGGTCGGTCTGGTTCGCTCGCTGGCGCTGGAATTGGCCAGCAGACGCGTGACCGTCAACGCGGTATGTCCGGGTTTCACCGATACCGATCTGCTCGCCGGCAGCATCGACAACATCATGAAGAAGACCGGCCGCAGCCATGCGGAGGCGGTGGCCGATCTTTCCCGGAACAACCCGCAAGGCCGCCTCGTGACTCCTGCCGAAGTCGCCGACACCGTGCTGTGGCTGTGCGGCGAGGGCGCCGGCGCGATCACCGGGCAGGCCATCGCGGTGGCCGGCGGAGAAGTCTAGGAAGCGCCGCCGCGCAACAACAACGAACGACAATCCAAGGGAGTTTCCATGAGCACGCCTGCCAATCCCGTGACGCTGCCGTTGTCGCAATATTCGCCCAGGCATTTCCTGCTGGGAGTGGTGGACGGCGTGGCGACGGTGACGCTGAACCGCCCGGAACGCAAGAATCCGCTGACGTTCGAAAGCTACCGTGAACTCACGGATTTCTTCCGCGCCTGCGCGATGGATGACGCGGTCAAGACCGTCGTGGTAACCGGCGCCGGTGGTAATTTTTCTTCCGGCGGTGATGTCTTCGAGATCATCGGGCCGCTGGTGAAGATGGACACCAAGGGCCTCACCGCTTTCACGCGCATGACCGGCGATCTCGTCAAGGCGATGCGGGCCTGCCCGCAGCCGATCGTCGCCGCCGTCGAGGGCATCTGCGCGGGCGCCGGCGCGATCGTCGCCATGGCATCTGACCTGCGTCTGGCGGCGACCGGCGCCAAGGTCGCGTTCCTGTTCAACAAGGTCGGGCTTGCGGGCTGTGACATGGGGGCGTGCGCGATCCTGCCGCGCATCATCGGGCAGTCCCGCGCTTCGGAACTGCTCTATACCGGCCGCTTCATGACAGCGGAGGAGGGTGAGCGCTGGGGCTTCTTCAGCCGCATCGTCGCGCCCGGGCTGGTGCTGCCGCAGGCTCAGTCGCTTGCGAGCGACATCACCGCCGGGCCCACCTTCGCCAACACCATGACCAAGCGGATGCTGGCGATGGAATGGGCGATGTCGGTGGAGGAGGCGATCGAGGCTGAGGCGGTGGCGCAGGCGCTGTGCATGACCACGGTCGATTTCGCCAGGGCCTTCGAGGCGTTCTCCAGCAAGGCCAAGCCGGTATTTCAGGGCAATTGAGCCGCCGCTCCGGGGCTTGCCGGCAAAATGCTTTAGGTTTAAAATAATTGAAATGGCCCCGCTGCGCCGGAGGCTCTCATGAAGATCGCGATCATCGGCGGAGGGCCGGCCGGTCTCTATTCCGCGATCCTGCTCAAGAAGCAGCGGCCGGAGGCCGAGATCACGGTCTATGAGCGCAACCGCGCCGACGACACCTTCGGCTTCGGCGTGGTGTTTTCCGATGCCACGCTGGACAATTTCGAGAAATACGACGCGCCGAGCTATCGCCGCATCACCGAACAGTTCGC
>JBAUUA010001330.1:0-23010 GCA_049582465.1 Bradyrhizobium sp.
ATCAAGCATGTCGTCGTGATCTTCCAGGAAAACGTCTCGTTCGACCACTATTTCGGCACCTATCCGAACGCCCTCAACCTGTCCGGCGAGACGAAGTTCATGGCGTCGCCGCGCACGCCGAAGGTCAACAGCCTCGCCACCCCGCTCGACGTGAACCATCATTTCGCGCCGCTCGCGGGCGTGGATCTCCTCAACAACAATCCCAACAGCAACCCCACCAATCCGGCGGCGCCCAACAACAGCAAGATCAACGGCACCGGCGCGTCGAACCCGTTCCGCCTGTCGCCGTCGCAAGCGCTAACCGCGGATCAGGGGCACAACGAAAGCCCGGAGGAAAGCGCTTATAACAACGGGCGGATGGACGGTTTCCCGGCCTTCGTCGGAACCGCGGGCCCACCGCCGGTCGGCATCGGCACCAAGGCGTTGGTGATGGGCTATTATGACGGCAATACCGTCACCGCGCTGTGGAATTACGCCCAGCATTTCGCGTTGAACGACAATAACTACACCACGCAGTTCGGCCCCTCGACGCCCGGCGCGATCAACCTGATTTCCGGCCAGGCCAACGGCCTCGCCGCGTCACTGAACGTTCTCAACGGCAATACGCTGCTCCACAACACCCACGAGGCGTTCGGCGATGCCACCCAAAACCCCAACAACATCACCGTCATCGGCGACGGCGATCCGCTGCTGGACGTTTGCTCCAACGGGGCGATCGACCAGGTCACGATGGCCGGCAAGAACATCGGCGACCTCCTCAACGAAAAGGGCGTCACCTGGGGCTCGTTCATGGGTGGCTTCGATCTGACGGTCGTCAATGCCAACGGCACGACCGGCTGCCTGCGCGAAACCAATCCGACCGCGCCGGGCACGCCCGCGTCGACGTCGGTCGACTACATTCCGCACCATGCCTGGTTCCAGTATTACGCGTCGACCCGCAACCCGACCCACGCCCGTCCGAGTTCGGTTCAGGCCATCGGTCACAGCTTGATCCCGCATACCAACACGCCGGATCCGGCTAACCACCAATATGACATCAACGACTTCTACAGTGCGCTCAACGCCAACAACCTGCCGGCCGTGAGCTTCCTGAAGGCCCCGGCGTTCCAGGATGGGCACGCCGGATACTCGGACCCGCTCGACGAGCAGCATTTCCTGGTTCACGTCATCAATGCCCTGCAGAAGAGCCCGGAATGGTCGGAAACCGCCGTCATCATTCTCTACGACGACTCCGACGGTTGGTATGACCATCAGATGCCGCCGGTCGTAAACCCCTCGTTCAGCCCGGCCGTGGACACGCTCAACGGCCCCGGCGTCTGCAACACCAGCAATGGTTTCCAGCAGGACGAACCGGTCTCGACCACCCCGCTTAAAGGCAACGCCGGCACGCCGGTGTGGGGGCGCTGCGGTTACGGCACGCGGATGCCGCTGTTGGTGGTGTCGCCCTTTGCGAAACGCAACAACGTCGATCACACGCTGACCGACCAGACCTCGGTGCTTCGTTTCATCGAGGACAACTGGCTGTCCGGCAAGCGCATTCAGCATGGCGGCTCGTTCGATGCCATCGCCGGTCCGCTCAACAACATGTTCGACTTCGACGATCGCGACGAACGCAACCCGCGCAAGGTGGTGCTCGACGAGACCACCGGGGCCGTGGTTGCGGTCACCGGCGGCGACGACGACGATCATCATCGTCATGATCGGCACTAACACGCAAGAGTAAGGGTAAGTCAGTAAGCGTATGCCAGTAAGCGTGTTGCTTCCGGCGGGGCGAGTTCCGCCCCGCCGGAAGATTACTCATGCTCCGGTTTGGCCGGCCTTCACCAGCGCGATCAGCTCATCGCCGTAATGTTCGAGCTTCTTGTCGCCGATGCCGGGGATGTCCCGGAGGTCGTTGAGCGTGGTCGGGCGCGAGGCGGCGATGCCGTCGATGGTGGAGTCGTGCAGCACGACGTAGGCCGGCACGCCGCGGCTCCGCGCCACTTGCGACCGCCAGGCCCGCAGCGCGCCGAGCAGGCTCGGATCGCCGGCCTTGTCCGCGCCACTGGAGGCGGGCGCCAGATCACCGCGCCGCGATTTGGCGCGGCTGGTGCGAATCCGGGCACCGGGGATTTCCTCGCGCAGCATCACCTCGGTCTCGCCCTTGAGGACGCCGCGCGCGCTCTCCGTCAGCTTCAATGCGCCGAAGGCCTCGGAATCCGGCGCAAGATGGCCCAGCGCCACCAGCTGGCGGATCGCGCCTCGCCACTGGTTTTCATTGAATTCGCGGCCGATGCCGAACACGGAAAGCTTGTCGTGTCCGAATTGCTGGACGCGCTCTGTCAGGCGCCCGACCAGCACGTCGATCAGGTGCATCGCCCCAAACCGCTGTCCGGTGCGATAGGCGCAGGATAGTACTTTTTGCGCGATCACCTTGCCATCGCGCAGGGCCGGCGGCGACAGGCAGTTGTCGCAATTGCCGCATTTGGCCGCCTTGGGCGTCTCGCCGAAATAGCCGAGCAGGCGGGTGCGCCGGCAGGCGGTGGTTTCGGCAAGGCCGACCAGCGCCTCCAGCTTGCCGATCGAGACGCGCTTGAACGCGTCGGAGCCTGTGGACTCCTCGATCATGCGGCGATGCTGCACGATATCCGAGAGGCCGTAGGCCATCCAGGCGCTGGATGGCTTGCCGTCGCGTCCGGCGCGGCCGGTCTCCTGATAATAGGCCTCGATGCTCTTGGGCAGATCGAGATGCGCCACGAAGCGGACGTCCGGCTTGTCGATGCCCATGCCGAACGCGATGGTGGCGACGATCACGACGCCGTCTTCGTTGATGAAGCGATCCTGGTTGCGGGCGCGCACGCCGGCGTCCAGGCCCGCGTGATAGGGCAGCGCCACGATGCCGGCCTTGGTCAGCGCGGCTGCGGTGTCCTCGACCTTGGCGCGCGACAGGCAATAGACGATGCCGGCATCGCCGGAATGGCGCTCTGCGATGAAGGCCTTCAGCTGCGCCGGCGCGTTCTGCTTGTCGACGATTTCGTAGCGGATGTTCGGACGATCGAAACTCGCCACGAATTGCGGCGCACCGGAAAGCCCAAGGCGATCGACGATCTCCTGCCGGGTGAGTTCATCGGCCGTGGCGGTCAGCGCGATGCGCGGCACGTCGGGAAAGCGCTCGGCGATGACCGACAGGCCGATATATTCGGGGCGAAAATCATGTCCCCATTGCGACACGCAATGCGCCTCGTCGATCGCAAACAAGGCGATCCCGGCGCGGCCGAGCAGGTTGAGGCAGCGCGGCGTCACCAGCCGTTCGGGCGCGATGTAGAGCAGATCGAGATCGCCGGCGAGCAGCCGCGCCTCGACTGCGGCAGCCTCGTCGAACGACAGCGTGGAATTCAGCACCGCCGCCTTGACGCCGGCCTCATGCAGGCCGGCGACCTGGTCGCGCATCAGCGCGATCAGCGGCGAGACCACGATGCCGCAGCCTTTTCGCAACAGGGATGGCAATTGATAGCACAGCGACTTGCCGCCGCCGGTCGGCATCAGCACCAGGCAATTGCCGCCGTCGGCGACATGCCGGACGATCTGTTCCTGTGCGCCCCGAAAAGCAGGCAGGCCGAACACCGAATTCAGCACGGCAAGCGCGTCGGCAGAGTCGTTTCCGGCTTCAGGGGCGGCGGCGATGGCGGGAACAGACATGTGGAATGGGGCGTCCGATGAGGCGTTGGCGGGGCCGGCGCGCCGCTGTTTGCGGATTGAAGCCTTCGCGACAGGCGGCAGCAATCAGCACCGCAGATCGCTCGTGGCTCAACATCTCTGCGATTCCCGCGGCGCTTACAACGGCTTCGACGCACACCCCACATCCGAGATCGCGCCGAACTTGACTCTTGACCTAAATCATCGAACAAATCAAGAACAATGCATTAGACTCCGGTTGCAAGGGGCAATAGGCTCGCCCCGCTGGGGAGGCCCGTAATGAAACTCAATTTCGTCGTCGCCGCGCTGCTATCAAGCCTGATCGCCATTTCAACCGCCGAGGCGCGAGGGCCTTATGGCTCCATCAACGTCGGAAACTGGAAGGGCGGCGCCTACACCAACGACCAGACCGGGGAGTTTACCCACTGCGCGGCGGGGGCCGGATACGACAGCGGCATCTATTTCATGGTCACGGTCGATCAGGGTGCGGGATGGGCGCTGGGTTTCCACAATCCCAAATGGACCCTCAACAACAATCAGACCTTCCAGATCGCGCTGACATTCGATGGTCAGCGTCCGTTCAACGTTCAAGGCGTGGCCATCAGCGGAAATTTGATCCGCGTGCCGATGCCGGTCGACTCCACCCTGATCGCGGAGTTTCGCAAGGCGAAGGCGATGACCGCCTTCACGCAAGGACAGCTTTTCCAGTTCAAACTCGATCAAACAGCGGTGCTGCTGCCGACCCTGGCCAATTGCGTTGCGGTGGTCAAGCAGCAGGGCATCGCGAACGCGGGCGACTTCTCCGTCAAACTCGCGCCGAAGCCGGTCGCTGCGGCGGCAGCGCCGCCGGTGCATGCGGGAGGAAGCCTGAGGCCTGAGCCACCCCAAAATCTCTCGCCGGAAATGCAGATCGAAGCGATCGAACTGGCGTCGAACTTCATCCTCAAGACGGCACTGCACCATCCCAGGGTTTTGAGCAGGGCTGAAATGCCGATCGCCGCTGCCGCGACCGGGGCCGCGTGGAGCGCCGATGAGGCCGTTGGTTTCGTCAGGATCGTCCCTCCCAAAGAAGGTGTCAAAGGTCTCGACGTCGCCTCCGCCGTGGTGGCGACGGACGCACGGGATTGCAAAGGCAAGTTTGCCTCCGGCCGCACCAGCGAACTGGTGGACAGCGACGTGGTGTTCCGCGGCTTTTCCTCCTGCGAGGATTCCGAGGGCCCGCGCATTTCGCAGTATTTCATCGTGTCGCGAAAGAAGGGCGGCTTCGTGCTGTTTTCCGTGCTTTCAAACATGAAGACGGAAGAAGCCAAAACCGTCGCCAAGGATGAAAGGCTGGCGGATTTCAGAAAGGCTGCGCTGGTGGTGGTCGATCACTAGCTTCGCCGGAGCGATCGAAGGCGCCGGGATGGTCGGGCGAAAGCCCTTACACTCCTGCGCGCTTGAGCGCCTGCGCGACATTCAGGATCGGGATTTTCCGGCGCGATGCCGCCTCCAGCGCATGACGCAGCATGGTTGGCGAGCATCCGTAGGGGCTGGGTGCAGCCCTCACGTCATGGCTGTAGAAGATCAGCCAGCCGTTCCGGGCAACGGCTTCGTCGAAAGCGCGATCTATTCCGTCGCGGTCGATATTGGTTTCGATCAGGGGCGTGGAGCGCAGGAACTGCAGATCGATGGCGCCGCTGTTGACGCCGGGAAGAATGCCGCGCGCGGAACGGAACGCCTTGCCGAGCTGCCGCTTGTGCGACACCGACGCGAAGCCGTAAGGGTAGGCGAAATTCTCAATTCTGATGGATGGATCGAGCGCCAGGAAATAGCGGCGGTTCTTCTCCATCTCCAGCGTCATCGCCGCCGCATCGAGGTCGGTTGCCCTCGCATGCGAAAAGGTGTGACAGGCGACTTCGTGGCCCTTGCGGTGAAGGGTGACGATCTCATCGGCGCTGACCCCGGTCCAGTGGCCCTGCCACTGATCGACCAGGCCGCCGGAGATATAGAACGTTCCCCGCGCGCCGTACTCCTCGAGAATGGGCGCGCCGTTGGCGACCGCGCTTTTCGGAACGTCGTCGAAGGTGAAGCTCACCATCGGGCCGGTGCCGTTCAGCTGAAACGGGGAGCTGCGAAAATGCCGGGCCAGCCGGTTGCTGACGCGCGCTCTCAATGCGGACCAGGCCGGGCGCATCATGTTACTTTCGCCGGGTCGCACGAGCGGCGCCACGCGCCGCCGGCGAGATATTCGAGCCAGTTCCTGAAAATCGCGGTCGCCGCGGCTCCGGCCGCGATATCCTGCCGTAGGGTGCGGTCGGGCAGCTCGGCGCTCAATCCGGGCCTGCGTTCGAGGCGCGCACGTTGCTCGAAATTCGCAAGATTCTGTTCGGTCTCGGTGTCGAAATAACACGCGGGGACGGCCGGATAGCTGTCGCGCTGGCCGGCGAGAAAGCGCGAGATGTCGCGCAAATATTCCCGCTCCAGCGAGAGAGGATCATATTCCGGATGACCCTGGAAGAAGACGAATTGGCTGCCGAACTCCTTCGCAAAGATGTCGACGCCGGCTTCCGGCGACGCGGTCAAGAGTTGATAGCCCCGGGCGGCCAGGTCGCCGGCGCGCAGCTCGTTGAGGCGCGAATGCGAAATCTTGAGCGGCGACGGTGCGTCCTTCATCAGCCAGCTGTCGCTCACTCTGTCGCAATCGTAGATCCCGGAACATTTGATATCAAGCCGCTGCCGCTCGATGCCGTCCAGATGCAGCACCGCAGCATGGGCGGCGAGACACGACCAGATCGTCGAGCGCGTATTGGTTTTCGCCCACTCGATCATGTCGGCGAGGTCATGCCAGAACGGCTCTTCGGGAAGCGTCGCGGTGACCGGCTCGGCACCGGTGACGATCAGTCCATCGATCTGCAGCCGGTCGAGATCGGCGAAATCCGTGTAATGCCCTTCAACCCGCCACCGAGTAGTCTGCGACCTCGTCACCGAAGGCAACGAGAAGCAATGGAAATCGATGCGGATGTCGCCGGCGGCCCGTCTTAGCAACCGCATGAACTGACGCTCAGTTGCCTGCAGCGCGCCATCCGGCATGTTGTTGACGAGCCCGATCGTGAGATCGACATCGGCATGTTGCGGACGACCGAATTTGTCCTCTCGCCGCAACTGCGTCGGCGCGAGGCCCGGACTGACGATCAGCCGCCGTTTTTCCAACAGGACGGTCATGCCGGGCCCTCGATCTATTCCGCGGCTTCGAGCCGCGGGTGCGCCCTGCAGGCTTGCCCCAGGGCCTGGTTGATGTCCTCGATGATGTCCTGGGAATGTTCGATGCCGATCGAGAGCCGGATGGTCTCCGGCAACACGCCGGCCATGCGCTGCTGTTCGGGAGACATCTGGCGGTGGGTGGTCGAGGCGGGATGGCAGGCGAGCGATTTCGCATCGCCGATATTGACCAGCCGCGTGATCAGCCTGAGCGCGTCATAGAAGGCCTTGCCGGCCTCCATGCCGCCCTTGATGCCGAAGGTGAACAGCGACGAGGCGTTGCCGTTGAGATATTTCTGGACCAGCGCGTAATAGGGGCTGTCGGGGAAGCCGGCATAATTGACCCAGTCGACGCGCGGATCGTTGCGCAGGAATTCGGCGACCTTGCGCGCGTTCTCGACATGCCGTTCGACGCGCAGCGCGACGGTCTCGATTCCCTGCAACAGCAGGAAGGCATTGAACGGCGAAAGCACCGAGCCCATGGTGCGCTGATAGACGCTGCGCGCGCGCTGGATATAGGCGCTGTTGCCGAATTGCTTGGTGTAGACCAGACCGTGATAGGATTCGTCGGGTTCGTTGAAGGTCGGGAAGCGGCGGGCGTTTTCCGTCCAGGGGAAGCGACCGCTGTCGACGATTGCGCCGCCGAGCGTCGTGCCGTGGCCGCCGAGAAATTTCGTCAGCGAATGGATCGCGATGTCTGCGCCGTAATCGAAGGGCTTCAGCAGGATCGGCGTGGCGACGGTGTTGTCCACCACCAGCGGCACGCCGTGGCGATGCGCGACCTTTGCCAGCGCTTCGATGTCACAGACATTGCCGGCGGGGTTGCCGATGGTCTCGGAGAAAACCGCCTTGGTGTTTTCGTCGATCAGTCTTTCGATGGCGTCGGCCTTGTCGCTTTCGGCGAAGCGGGCTGTGATGCCCTGACGCGGCAGGATATGGCCGAGCAGCGTGTGCGTGGTGCCGTAGAGCTGCGGCACCGAGACGATGTTTCCGCCGGTGTCGGCGAGGTTGACGAGCGCGAAATGCAGCGCCGCCTGACCGCTAGCGACTGCGAGCGCGCCGACGCCGCCCTCGAGTTCGGTAATGCGTTTTTCAAGCACGGAAGTGGTCGGATTCGAAATCCGGCTGTAGCGATAGCCTTCTGCCTCCAGATTGAACAAAGCGGCGCCGTGATCAGCGCTGTCGAAAGCATAGGCCGCTGTCTGGTAGATCGGGACTGCGACAGCCTTGGTCGTTGGATCGGGTTCGTAGCCGGCGTGAATTGCGATCGTTTCGCTGCGCATCGTCCACCTCTACGTTCGCGTCGCATTTCGACATGCGTTTTGTTCGCAACGTCTTTGTTAGAGGCGGATGCCCAAGCCTTCAATAATTCGCGCCAACATTGACGAAATAACCCTAATGAAGGTGAATCAATTGATTAAGATCTTAATCAGCTGCCGATCACGCGGCGGACCTGTTCGCCGATCTGGTGCAGCACCAGCCGCCCCTGCGGAAGGATCGCGCCCATGGCGTGGAAATTATGGATCATGCCGTCGTGGCAGACGTGCTCGACCTCGACGCCCGCCGCCACCAGCTTTCCCGCATAGGCATTGCCTTCGTCGCGCATCGGATCGAACTCGGCGGTATGGATAATGGCCGCAGGAAGCCCGGCAAATCTCACGGCGCGTAGCGGTGAAATTCGGGGATCGCCGCGCTCGACGCCGGCCGGTAGGTAAAGAGCGAGATCCGCTTCCAGCGTGGCCATTTCGAGCAGATGGTTTTCGGCGAACACTTCGCGCGACGGCGAGGTTTCCTCGAAATCGAGCACCGGACAGATCAGGCATTGCGCCGCTATCGCGGGTCCGGCGTTGCGTAGCGCATCCTGGCACACCACGGCGGCAAGCGTCGCACCAGCGGAATCGCCGCCAACCACGAGCTTTGCCGGATCGATGCCGAGCGAGGCCGCTTGCTCGGATACAAATCGGGTCGCCGCGATCGCATCCTCGATCGCGGCCGGGAATCTGTGCTCGGGGGCAAGCCGGTAATCCACGGAGACGAGGCGGCAGCCCGTGGTCTGCGCCAGCGCCGCGGCGACACGATCATGAGTTTCGATACTGCCGCCGACCATGCCGCCGCCATGAAAAAAGACAAAACCCGGCAAGGATTCGGCTACAACATTTTCGGGCGCATAGAGCCGGTACGGAATATCGCCAGCGGGGCCGGGCATTGCGCCGTCAATCCCGGTCACATCCGCCACGTCGGCGCGAGCGAGCCGCATCAGTTTTGCAAACGCCCGGCGGCGTTCATCGAGGGTTGAAGGCGATCGACCGTCTGATGCGGTCGCCGCTATCATGTCGAGAAAACGTTTCGCCGCGGGATCGAGGGGCATATCGGCTCCAGTTGATGAAATGTAACTCGCAATTGTGGTCTATCAATCGTGAATCGAGTGTGATTGCCAAAAATCCCGCAAGGAAATCCTTAGGGAATTCCGCGCGATGATGCGCAGCCGCCGTTCCCGCGGCGTGGATGTCGATCATGGCCCAGACAATAGCACCTATCAGTTTCTCCCAGACCTGGACGTTCTTTGAGGGCGCCTGGCATGACGGCAACGTGCCGATCATCGGCCCCCGAACGCATGCGGCATGGCTCGGCTCGACCGTTTTCGACGGCGCCCGCGCCTTCGAGGGCGTCGCGCCCGATCTCGACCGGCACTGCGCCCGGATCAATCAGTCGGCCATCAATTTCGGGCTCAAGCCCTTGGTCGATACCGAAACTTGGCTGGGATTGGCCCGCGAGGGCATGGCCCGCTTCGACGCCAATGCGGAACTTTACATCCGGCCAATGTATTGGCCGCAAACCGGCAGCGGCGGCGGGGTGCTGTTCGACCCCGAGACCACTAACTGGTGCCTGTGCATCTATGTGGCGCCGATGCCGCAGCCCATCGGCAGCGCCATCACGTTGTCGCCGTTCCGCCGGCCGACCATGGAAACCGCGCCGGTCGACTGCAAGGCGGCCTGTCTCTACCCGAACAATTCGCGCGCGCTGATGGAAGCCCAATCGCGCGGCTTCAACAACGCGCTGATGCTCGACATGCTGGGCAATGTCGCCGAATTCGGCAATGCCAACGTGTTCATGGCCAGGGATGGCGTAGTCTTTACGCCGGCGCCTAACGGCACCTTTCTCAACGGCATCACGCGGCAGCGGGTGATTGACCTCCTGCGCGGCGACGGCGTCACCGTGGTCGAGAAGACGCTGCGCTATCCGGATTTCCAGACCGCCGACGAAATCTTCTCCAGCGGCAATTTCGCCAAGGTCGCGCCGATCATCCGGATCGACGACCGCTCGCTGCAGCCGGGGCCGCTCTACAGCAGCGCCCGCAAGCTGTACTGGGAATTTGCCCACGCCGCGTAGCAGCTTACGACTGCTGCAGCGCGCGCTCCCGGATGCCCGACAGGGTGGTCGCCGGCAGGATCGCATCCGAATCGATCTTGAGATGAATGATCGAGGGCAGCCCCGATTCCCGTGCCGCCTGAAACGCCGCCGGAAAATCCGAGGTCTTGTTCACCACCGCGCCAAAGCCGCCGAAGGCCCGGGCATAGGCGTCGAAGTCCGGATTGTGCAATTCGGTGGCGGCAACGCGGCCGGGGAATTCGCGTTCCTGATGCATGCGAATGGTGCCGTACATGCCGTTGTCGCAGATCACCACGATGATCGGCAGCTTGTACTGCACCGCGATCGCGAATTCCTGGCCGCTCATCAGGAAATCGCCGTCGCCATTGACCGAAAGCACCAGCCGCTCCGGATGCAGCCTCTGCATCGCGATCGCCGCCGGCATGCCGTAACCCATCGACGCCGAAGTCGGCGCCACGTGAGTCATGTATTCACGGAAGCGGTAGAAGCGGTGGATCCACGAGGCGTAATTGCCGGCGCCGTTGCACAGGATTGTGTCCGACGGCACATGGTCGCGCAGCCAGATCATGACCTCGCCGAGATTGACGTCGCCGGGCTGCGGTGTCGCTGTGGTGGTCCAGGCGAGAAAATCGGCGTGGGCGGCGTCCGCGCTTTCACGCCATGCCGGTTTTGCCGCGACCGAGAGGCGTTTCAGCGCCGCGACAAACCGGCTGGGTGAGGCGTGGATCGCCAGATGCGGCCGATAGGCCCGGCCGATTTCCTCGGCGCCGGGATGGATATGGACGAGTTTCGTCTGCGGCGACGGGCTTGAAAGCAGCGAATAGCCCTGCGAGGGAATTTCGCCGAGCCGCCCGCCGACCAGCACCAGAAGATCGGTGGCCTTGGCGCGCGCCACCAGTTTCGGGTTGGGGCCGAGCCCGAGGTCGCCGGCATAGAGCGGGTGCAGGGGATCGAACAGCGTCGAGCGCCGATAGCTGGTCGCGACCGGCATTCCCATCGTATCAGCAAATTCGTGGATCTGGCGGCGCGCGGTCTCCGACCAGCGGCTGCCGCCGAGTACGAACAGCGGGTTCTTTGCCTCAGCCAGCAATTCGCCGAGCTTTGTCATTTCCTCTTCACCCGGCGAGGTCTCGACCGGTTCGAACGCCGGCGCAGTGGCGACGGTTACGCGCTCGCTCAAGACGTCCTTCGGCAGCGCCAGCACGACCGGCCCGGGCCGGCCGCTGCTTGCGGTATAAAACGCGCGCGAGACGAATTCGGTGATGCGGTCGGGATCGTCGATCTCGGCGGTCCATTTGGTCATGCTGCCGAACACCGCGCGGTAATCCAGTTCCTGGAACGCCTCGCGATCCCTGACGGAGGTTTCCACCTGGCCGACGAACATGATCATCGGCGTGGAATCCTGCTGCGCGATATGAATGCCCGCAGATGCGTTGGTCGCGCCAGGGCCGCGCGTGACGAAGCAGACGCCCGGCCGTCCCGTGACCTTGCCGATCGCCTCCGCCATCATCGCCGCACCGCCCTCGTGGCGGCAGACCGTCATGATGATGCCGCTGTCGCGGAGCGCATCCAGCACGGGGAGAAAACTCTCACCGGGAACGCAGAACACATGCTTGACGCCGTTGATCACGAGCTGTTCGACCAGCGCCGCGGCGGCGGTTCGGCTCGGTGTGTGCTTGTGCATTCGATATCTCTCGAAGTTGTTACGGCCGTCGTTGAGGAGATGGCAAACGGCTCAAGGCCCGTACAGCACCAGTTCTGTGTCGGTCAGGTCGGCCAGACGCGGCCGGTGCGGGCCCTTGAAATATTTGCGGCCTCGCGCCTGGGTGAAGATGCCGGTGAGACCTGCCACCGGACCGTTGGCATCGAGGATGACGGAGATCTTTCCGCGAGGAAGCAGCGCCCGGCCGATCGCGCCGGCGCACTCGACGAATTCGGCGATGTCGCGGCAATAGATCAGCTGCATCGCCGGCGGCGCGATCCATCCGCGGCGGATGCGCATCGGCTGCAGGATGAACGGGATCGGCCCACCGCCGGACGTGCGGCATACCAGGCTGAGGCAGCCATAGCGGGCGTGCCGCGTCAGCAATTCGACTTCGGCGTCCGTCAGGCCTTCGACAGCCCTGGTGTCCGGCGCGACGGTCTCGACCGTCATGCCCCGTGCGGCGCGCGACAGCGCAGGAAGCGAGAAGAACAACCCGCTGCAATAGGAGGCAAACCCCTGCGCCTCGATGATAGGCCAGGTCCAGGTCGCGGGGCTGATATTGAGGTAGGTGACTTCCTTGTGGCGCTGCGCGATCTTGGTCAACAGCGTGGCGTAATTTCGAAAGGTCGGTTCGACATACCAGCTCGACAGGTTGCAATAGATCGACGGCTCGCCGCCTTCGTCCCGGAACGTGTACACCAGCAGCAAGACGCCGACCGGCGTGCCGTCATTGTCGAGCATGTAACCGAAGCGAGGATAGCCTTGGGGGACCGTGCGCGCGGCCTGGCGACGCAACCCGTGCATCCAGTAGTCGCGCGATCTCCCGACGAAGCCGCGCGTCAAGAGGTCCGCGACCGCGTCGAGATCGGTCTCGGTGATTTCGCGGCATCGGGTCTTCTGGGTGATCACCGCCGTTACCATCAGCCTTTTATTGAAGCTCGAGCGCATTCCGCACCTCGACCGGCCATTTGGCGACATCGGTGCCGTGGGTATGGAACATGGCGACCGCGAGGCGATCCATCCCGAACGCCACGCAGCCGGTATGCGCCGGCTCGCCCTTCACGTCCTTGATGTCCCAGGTCAGGCCGAAATGGTCGCGGTGATAGTTGAAGCTCATGCAGGCGGTCGGCTGCTCCTCGGAGCGCAGCGGAATCAAGAGCTCGAACTTCAGCGATTGCTGCTTCTGGCTGACCGCCTTCATCTGGCCGACGCGGCCGAAGAAGGGATCGCTGGCATAGTCGACCTTGAAGCTGAGCCCGAGATCGCGGGCGATGCCTTGCGCGCGCGTCATCCAGCGCTCGCGGAAATCGGAGACGTCCTCGGGACCGCCGATGCAGACATATTCGCGCATCCGGAACGATTGCAGCCGGTCGAGATGGCGCGAGGGTTCGGCGCGGAAGCAGTCGGCGGCGACATCGAAGCGCAGGCCGCCGGCGGGCAATGCCCCGCGCGCGGCCGCGATCGGGTAGACGGGATAACATGCCGCCGGCGACAGCACGAGGTCGGCCGGCGAGAGCGAGGTGGTCCAGTCGCCGCCGGCGTCGAAACGGCTGACCGCGGAATTGATCTCGCGTTCGGTGCCGTGCAGGCCGCAGACGCAACCGAGCAGATTGGGGAAGCTCTTGAGGTAGCCGGATTTCTCCAGCTGGCCGCGATTCATCACCGGCGGGAAGCGCATCACCTCGGTACCAGGCTCGCGATTTCGGGTGATCAGGGCGGCAAGCCGCTCGATCATGTCCTCATAGAGCGCGGTGCGGGCGTAGACGCCGTCGGTGCCCATCTTGTGGAATAGTTTGTCGGCGAGATGATCCAGCGGATCGGCTGGCTGCGTATCCTGCGATACGGCGCGGACAGCAATGTTCATGGTCGGCCTTCCCCTTATTTTTTGTTTTTCAATCGCGCAAGGTCGCGGGCACGCCGCTCATCAGGCTGGCGGTGGCGATATTGGCGAGGATGCGGTCGTTGTTGATCATGATCGGCGCCGACAGCACGTCGCGCAGATGGCGGCCGACGGTGAAGTCGCCGTCGTTGCGATATCCCGACAATCCGCAGGCGCGCATCGCGCTCATGACGGTCGCAACCGCAAGCTCGGAGGCTTCGACCTTGAGCAGGTTGATCTGCGACTGGAAGTCGAGCGACGACAGCGCGCGCTCGTCATGCTCGTGGGCCAGATAGGTATCGAGACTAGCCGTGATCATCGCACGCAGTTTGGCAAGCGACATCCTGGCCGCGGTGAAATGCGCAGCACCGGGCGGCATCTGGCCGCCGGCGCCGCGCGCGGCCTTGCGGATGAAGCCCTGCGCGCGCTCGACGGAAGCCGCCGCGATTCCGGCCCAGGCCGAGGACCATGAGAGATGGGCGACCGGCGTCATCGTCTGCGCGTGAATCTTGTCATAGGCTTCGGGAAAGATCTGGTCGGCGGTGCCCTTGAACTTCAGCTCGAAGCCGGCGCTGCAGGTGCCGCGCATGCCGAGCGTCTCCCAGGCAAGGCTGGGCTCCAGCGTGTAGTCGTCTTTGGTGATGGCCAGCAGCACCTGGTCGGAGCCGGCGGCGTCGTTGGCGCGGCGGGCGATGGTGACGATGCCGTCGGCCTGCGCGCCATAGGAGATCACGGTGGCGTTGCGGACCAGCGAGATCTCGGAATCGGTGCGCTCGACGGCGGCGGTAGAGAAGCGGATGTTGCCGCCGTTCTGGCCTTCCGTGGTCGATGACGCGAGCAGCATCTGTTCGGCCGCGACACGGCGCATCAGCGTTTCGTGCCAGCGCGAGCCCGCGCCGTGCCGGACGAGGCAGGCGACCTTGGTCTGATGCATGGCGAAGATCATCGCCGTGGATGCGCAGGCGCGACCGAGCGTGTAGCACATGTCGGTAATGTCGGAGATCGACGCGCCGTCGCCGCCGAGCGCCAGCGGGATCTGGACGCCGAGCAGCCGCTGCTGGCGCGCCGCGTCGAGGGCCTCTTGCGGAAAACGCGCGTCGCGATCGACTGCTTCGGCTTCCGCCGCCGCCGCGGCCGCAACGGCCGCGATGCGCTGCGGGAAGGAACTGCTGTCGAGGATGAATTGTTCGCTGGCCTTTTCCGCAACGGCGTTGCGGAGGCGGGCTTCTTGCACGTTCATGGCCGATGCCTTTTTTGGGGTTCTGTCGGTACGAAACACCTGCGCGAGCGTCGCGCAATGCCACGTCGATCGCTTGACCAGCTGCCGATCGAGTTGCGAGGCTAAGGATTTAATTCAAATGCGTCGACGAAATTCAGGGTAAACGCGATCCGTTTCCGCCATGAAAGTTAATTGCCGGTTTTTTCGATGCACCGTTTTTCCGTGCTTCCCGTTAGCGTTAAGAACGGAACGACGGCTTGGATCAAACGAGATTCACTGTCTTTCAAAAGCCCGCCAAACTATAAACGCGCATGGCAACAGCCGCTTTCGGTGCCGCGCATTGGAGCGCCGGCGAGGCGGCGCGACAGGTGGAACCACAAGATGCAAGCCTTCAACGCGAATGTTCAGGACCGCATCCTCGTCCTCGTCAGGGCAATCCTCGAACAGAACGCGATTGCCGCCGAAGCGAAGCCTGAGTCGCGGCTGGTGGATATCGGATTGACCTCGATGGACATGGTCAACCTGATGCTGTCGGTCGAAGCCGAGTTCGATTTCACGATTCCGCAAGATCAGATCACGCCGGAAAATTTCCAGTCGGTCAAAACGCTGGAAGCGATGATCGCCGGCCAGCTGCAGCCCGAAGCAGCGGCCTGACCCTCCATCGTCGTCCCGGCCAAGCGAAGCGCGAGCCGGGACAACGAAAAGCATTCTCGCGGCCCGATGCGCCCGAGTTTTGCATAGCCGGCGTCCGGAGGTCCTTCAAGGCCGGTTTACCGCTGTGCATCCGGCACATAAGATGTCTTGCGCTATGCCTGAACCGGCCCGCAGCCGGTCAGGAAGCTGCTCTGATGCAGGACGGAAAAAGCCATGAGCGACGAAGCCTATAAATCCTGGCAATGCCGGAGCTGCGGCTACATCTATGACGAGGAAAAAGGCGACCCGGACGAAGGCCTGGCGCCGGGCACGCGGTGGGCCGAGATTCCGGATGACTGGGTTTGCCCTGAATGCGGCACGCCCAAGAGCGATTTCGACATGGTCGAGCTGTAGACGCAGAACCCGCGAATGAGCATTCGGTCCCCGCTGCTCGGGCTTCCGCCATGTTCTTTCGCGAAGTTTCGTCCCTCCTGGAGGGCCGAAATGCAATTGTCGCGCTTCGTTGCCATGATGGACCGCGCCGGGAACGGAGAAGTGGAGAGGGCATGACCAAGGCGATCCTGGGTATCATCGGCGGATCGGGCATCTACGACCTGCCCGGGCTGGAAAACGTGCGCGAGGAGGCGATCACAAGTCCGTGGGGCGAACCCTCGGCGCCGGTTCGTCGCGGCACCATTGCGGGCCTGCCGGTCGTGTTCATGCCGCGCCATGACAAGGGCCACCGGCTGTCGCCCTCCAACATCAACTATCGCGCCAATATCGACGTGCTGAAACGCGCCGGCGTCACCGACCTGATCTCGCTGTCGGCCTGCGGCTCCTTCAAGGAGGAATTGCCGCCCGGCACCTTCGTGCTGGTCGACCAGTTCGTCGACCGCACCCACAAGCGCGAGAGCTCGTTCTTCGGCAAGGGCTGCGTGGCCCACGTCTCGATGGCGCATCCGGTGTCGCCGCGGCTGCGCATCCACCTCGCCGCCGCGGCCGAGGCCGAGGGCATCGTGGTTGCGCGCGGCGGAACCTATCTCTGCATGGAGGGTCCGCAATTCTCCAGTTATGCCGAGAGCATGACCTACAAAAATCTCGGCTACTCGGTGATCGGCATGACCAACATGCCCGAGGCCAAGCTCGCCCGTGAGGCCGAGATCTGCTACGCGACGGTGGCGATGGTGACCGACTTCGATTGCTGGCACCCCGACCATGATGCGGTGACGGTGCAGGACATCATCCGGGTGCTGAGCACGAACGCCGAAAAGGCCAAGGGCCTGGTGGCGCGGCTGGCAAGGGAATTCCCGCGGGAGCACGAGCCGTGCCCGATCGGCTCGGACCGCGCGCTCGACACCGCGATCATCACCGCGCCCGAAGCCCGCGACCCTGCGCTTCTGAAAAAACTCGACGCGGTGGCGGGACGAATCTTGCGCGCTTGAGACTTATGGTATCGATGGTGTCATGAAGGTCGACGGCAGGCATATCCGCAGTATCTGGCTCGAGCCCGACGGGACCACCGTCAGCGCGATCGATCAGCGCCGGCTGCCGCACCATTTCGTCGTGGAACACCTGACGAGCTGCGACGCGGCGGCGGACGCGATCCGCTCCATGCTGGTGCGCGGGGCGCCGCTGATCGGCGCGACCGCGGCGTTCGGGATGGCGCTGGCGATGCGCGCGGACAGCTCCGACGCCTCGCTCGACCGGGCCTATCAAACGCTGATCGCGACGCGGCCGACCGCGATCAATTTGAAATGGGCGTTGGACGAAATGCGCGCGCTGCTGCGGCCGTTGTCGCCATCGGATCGAATTGCCGCGGCCTACTCACGCGCCGCCGAGATTTCCGAAGAGGACATCGCCATCAATCGGGGTATCGGCGAGCACGGCGTGGCGCTGATCAAGGCGATCGCCGCGACCAAGAAACATGGCGAGCGCGTCAACGTGCTGACCCATTGTAATGCCGGCTGGCTCGCCACCGTCGATTGGGGCACCGCGACCGCGCCGATCTATCTGGCGCATGACACCGGGCAAGCCGTCCATGTCTGGGTCGACGAGACGCGTCCGCGCAACCAGGGCGCCTCGCTGACCGCCTGGGAGCTCGGCCATCACGGCGTGCCGCACACCGTGATCCCCGACAACACCGGCGGGCATCTGATGCAGCACGGCATGGTCGATCTCGTCATCGTCGGCACCGACCGCGTCACCGCCAATGGCGACGTCTGCAACAAGATCGGCACGTACCTGAAGGCGCTCGCCGCGCATGACAACGGCGTGCCGTTCTATGTGGCGCTGCCGTCGCCGACCATCGATTTTTCCGTCCATGACGGCATCAGGGAAATTCCGATCGAGCAGCGCGGGCCTGAAGAAGTGACCGATATGACGGGGCGCACCACCGATGGACGGATCGAAACGGTGCGGATCGTGCCCGAAGGCTCGCCGGTCGCCAATTACGGATTTGACGTGACGCCGGCGCGGCTGGTGACGGGCTTGATCACCGAACGCGGTGTGCTCAAGGCGGATCGTGCTTCGCTCGCAGCCGCCTTTCCGGAACGAACAACGGCAGCGGCCGAATAATTGAGGAAGTAAGCTGATGCAGAGCGCCTGGATCGATCGCGATGCCGAAGCAGCCGTGGCCCGCTACCAAAGCCTTGGCCGCGACGTGGCCTTGCGCGTCTATACGACGCGGCTCTTGGGCCAGGATCCGCGGCTGGTGCTGCATGGCGGCGGCAATACCTCGGTGAAAACCACCATCGCCGATCTCAACGGCGACGATGTCGAGGTGCTCTGTGTCAAGGGCTCAGGCTGGGACATGGGGACGATCGAGCCGGCCGGTCTGCCGGCGGTGCGGCTTAAGCCGCTGCTGAAGCTGCGCGCGCGCGAAACACTTTCGGACGAGGAGATGGTGCGCTTGCAGCGCGCCAATCTGATCGATCCGGCATCGCCCAATCCATCGGTCGAGGCGCTGCTGCACGCCTTCATTCCGCACAAATTCATCGACCATACCCATTCCACCGCAGTGCTCGCGCTCACTGACCAGCCCGACGGCGAAGCTTTGTGCCGCGAAGTTTTTGGCGCGCGCGTCGGCTATGTGCCGTATCTGATGCCGGGTTTCGGGTTGGCGAAGGCGGCCGCGCGGGTGTTCGATGCCGATCCCTCGGTCGAAGGCCTGATCCTGGTCAAGCACGGTATTTTCAGCTTCGGTGCCGATGCGCGGCAGGCCTATGAGCGGATGATCGCGCTGGTTAGCCTTGCCGAAGCGCGGCTCGCGAAAAACCGCAAGCCGGGCTTTGTCAGCGTAAGACCGCGGGCCAGCCTTGCCGGAGTTGCCGACGTCGCGCCGATCATCCGTGGCGCCTGCAGCTTTCCCGACAGCAAGACCGACGGCGCCTGGAAGCGCCTTGTGCTGGAGTTTCGCGGCAACGATGCGGTGATGAGTTTTGTCAATGGCACGGAGGTCGCACGCTACGGTCAGGCCGGCGTGGTGACGCCCGATCACAATATCCGCATCAAGAACAAGCCGATGGTGGTTGCGGCGCCCGCCGAGGGCGACCTTGCCGGTTTCAGGAATTCGGTGCGCGACGCCGTCGCCGCCTATGGCGAAGCCTACAAGGATTATTTCGCCCGCAACAATGCGCGCGTCGGCGGGATCAAGACCATGCTCGACACCGTGCCGCGCGTGGTGCTGGTGCCCGGTGTCGGCCTGTTCGGGCTCGGCCGCAGCAGGAAGGACGCGAAGGTCGCCGCCGATCTGGCGGAAGCCGCGATTGCCACCATCACGGACGCGGAGGCCGTCGGCCGCTTCGAGCCGCTGCCGGAGGCGGATCTGTTCGATGTCGAATATTGGTCGCTCGAGCAGGCCAAGCTCGGCAGCGCCAAGGAGTTGCCGCTGGCCGGACAGGTCGCCGTCATCACCGGCGCCGCCGGCGCCATTGGTTTTGCCACCGCAAGGGCGCTCGCGGCGGCTGGCGCCGAAGTGGCGCTGCTCGATATCGACGAGGCCGCCGCGCAATCCAAGGCAAAAGCGATCGGCGGTGCGGCCTTGGGAATTCGCTGCGACGTCACCGATGCCGGCTCCGTCAGAGATGCTTTCGTGCAGGTTGCCGCCGCGTTCGGCGGTGTCGATATCGCGGTGTCGAATGCCGGCGCCGCCTGGCAGGGCCGGATCGGTGAGGTCGACGAAGCCGTGCTGCGCGAAAGTTTTGAACTGAACTTCTACGGGCACCAGCGTGTGGCGCAGGCCGCCGTGAAGATCATGCGGGCGCAGGGCACCGGCGGCTGCCTGTTGTTCAACGTTTCCAAGCAGGCGGTCAATCCCGGGCCCGATTTCGGACCCTACGGCCTGCCGAAGGCGGCGACGCTTTTTCTGGTGCGGCAATACGCAGTCGATTACGGCAATGAGGGCATTCGCGCCAATGCCGTCAATGCCGACCGGATTCGCTCGGGTCTCCTAACGGAAGAGATGATCGCGCAGCGTTCCCGCGCGCGCGGCCTCAGCGAGGCCGATTATATGCGGGGCAATTTGCTCGGCAGGGAAGTGGCGGCCGAGGATGTGGCGCAGGCCTTTCTGGCCCAGGCGCTGGCGCTCAAGACCACCGCCGACGTCACCACCGTCGACGGCGGCAACATCGCCGCCGCGCTGCGCTGAACCGCAGAAGCCTTTCGCACGAAGATTCCGAGTTATTTGTCCGATCGAGCCTCCAAGGTTGTTGACGAAGCCTACCTCATGAGGTGGAACTCCCCCTAAGGCCAAAGGCCAGGAGTCAAACGGGAGGTACGCAGGTGGAAGAGTTCGACTATGTCGTGGTCGGCGGCGGGTCCGCCGGCTGTGTGGTGGCCAGCCGCCTCAGCGAAAATCCGAAGGTGACGGTCTGCCTGCTGGAGGCTGGCGGCGCCGGCAATAACTGGGTGGTCAAGGCCCCGATGGGCATCGCCATCATGGTGCCTTCCAAGACCAACAACTGGGCGTTCGAAACCGTGCCGCAGCCGGGCCTCAACGGACGCAAGGGCTATCAGCCGCGCGGCAAGGCGCTGGGCGGATCGAGCGCGATCAACGCCATGGTCTATATCCGCGGGCATCGCTCCGACTATGACGGCTGGGCGGCCCTGGGCAACACCGGCTGGTCCTATCAAGACGTACTGCCTTACTTCAAGAAAGCCGAGAACAACGAGGTCGTGCACGACGCCTTCCACGGCACCGGCGGTCCGCTGAACGTCGCCAACATCAGGACCTCCAATCCGTTCCAGGAATATTTTTTGGAGGCCGGCCGCCAGTTGCAGCTTCCGATGAACGCCGACTTCAACGGAGCGAACCAGCTGGGGCTTGGCGTCTATCAGGTCACCCAGAAGAACGGCGAACGCTGGAGCGCGGCGCGCGCCTATATCGAGCCGAACATGTCGCGCCCGAATCTCAAAGTCGTAACCGGCGCGCCGGCGCGGAAAATCCTGTTCGACGGCAAGCGCGCGATCGGCGTCGAGTACAGCCGCGACGGCAAGCCGGAGTCGGTGCGGGCGAGGGGCGAGGTCATCGTCTCCTCCGGTGCATTCCAGTCGCCGCAATTGCTGATGCTGTCGGGCGTCGGCAACGCGGCGGAGCTGAAAGGTCAGGGCATCAACGTCGTGCAGCACTCCCCGGGTGTGGGGCAAAACCTGCAGGACCACATTGATTATGCCTTCAGCTACCGCTCGAAGAGTCTGGACAATTTCGGCCTGAGCTTCGCGGGGCTGCGCCATCTCTGGAAGGAAATCGGCCGTTACAAGCGCGACGGCGCCGGCATGATCACGTCGAATGTCGCGGAGTGCGGCGGCTTCCTCAAGACCGATCCGAACCTGGAGGTGCCGGACATCCAGCTCCACTTCTCGATGGCGATGGCCGACAGTCACGGCCGCAACCGGCATCTCGGCCACGGCTTCGGCTGCCATGTCTGCCTGCTGCGTCCGAAGAGCCGCGGCACCGTGACCTTGGCCAGCGCCGATCCGGCCGATGCGCCGCGGATCGATCCGAAATTCTACGATTCCCCGGATGATTTCGAGGTGATGGTCAAGGCGTTCAAGATCACCAAGCGCATCATGGATGCCGAGCCGCTGGCGAAGTGGCGGACGGTGGACATGTTCACCGCCGATGTCCGTACCGACGACGACATTCGCGCGGCGCTGCGCAATCGCTCGGACACCGTCTACCATCCGGTCGGCACCGCCCGCATGGGCACCGACGAGGCGGCCGTCGTCGATCCGCAATTGCGGGTGAAGGGCGTGCAGGGCCTGCGGGTGGTGGACGCCTCGATCATGCCGACGCTGATCGGCGGCAACACCAACGCGCCCTCGATCATGATCGGCGAGAAGGCGGCGGATATGATCAAGGCGGCGTGAGACGAACGGGAACCGCTATCGCAGCGCCAGTCCCGTCGCCGCCTCGAGCTCGGCGATGGCCTGCGGCGCGCTGACGACCTTGATGGTGGTCATGCCGATCTCGCGCGCCGGCTTGAGGTTGACGCCGAGATCGTCGAGATAGACGCAGTTCTTGGGATCGACGTTGAGCGCCTCGATCATCATCCGGTAGATGCGCGGATCGGGCTTGCGCAAGCCGATCTTGGCGGATTCGATGATGTGATCGAACAGCGCCATCACCTCGGCGACGTAGAGCGAGCGGCCGGAGTGGCTGCCGATCGCGTTGGCGGGAAGATTGTTGGTGATGCAGCCGGTCTTGAAGTTTTCCTTGACGCGGCGCAGCGCCTCGACCATTTCGGGGCGTAGATCGCCCGACAGCAGCGGCAACACGTCCTTGCCGCGCACTTCCGCACCCAGCGCCAGCGATTCCGCCGCGAACAATTGGTCGAAGGCCTCGATGTCGAGTTCGGCGCGCTCGAACTGCGCCCAGGCATTCTCGTGATGATTGATGGCGTTGGTGCGCCGGATGATGTCGGCGGGCAGCCCGCGCTCGCGCTCGAACCGCGCGAAAGCCTCGAACGGCGAAGTGGTGAGCACCCCGCCGAAATCCCAGATCACCGCCTCGATCATTATTTTCCCGTGCCTCGCCAAAGCCTTGTTTGTACGACGGCTAACACGGCCGCATTGCGAGGACCAGCCCGCCGCGGGGACTTGGCCGCGCCACGGAATTTGGCGCAAGCCGAGCCTTCCTGTAAGTTGCCGCCATGCGAGGAAGCCCCAGGGTAAATTCATGAAAGCCTTCGAGACGCCCATCACGGAAAGTGCGGATTCCCTGGCCGGCCCGTGGCGACGGCCGCACCAGATGCTGAATGCCCAAACCTACGA